>CAYRCA010000139.1:0-1709 GCA_964422565.1 uncultured Acidobacteriota bacterium
ACCGGTGCCAGACAGTTGGTCGTGCAACTGGCGTTCGAGATGACGGCGTGCTCGGCGGGCCGGTAGGCCGCCTCGTTGACCCCCATGCAGATGGTAACGTCCGGCCCCTTGGCGGGCGCCGTGATGACCACCTTCTTCACGGAGCCCCGGATGTGCTTGGCAGCGTCCTCCCGCTTGCGGAAGAGTCCCGTCCCCTCGATGACCACCTCGGCGCCGACCTCCGGCCAGGGAATCCGCTCCGGATCCCTTTCGGCGAAGACCCGGATCCTGTCGCCGTCCACGGTGATCGAGGAATCATCCGACGACACGCTGCCGGGATAGGCGCCGAAGACCGAATCGTACTTCAACAGGTGAGCCAGGGTCGCCGCGTCCGTAATGTCGTTGACCGCCACGAAGTCGAGGTCGACCCCCGCCTCTTTGGCGGCGCGAAGCACATTTCTTCCAATCCGGCCGAAGCCGTTGATCGCCACTCTGGTTGCCATTTGTGTATGCCTCCTTCCTTACCGGGGCTCTCGCCCCCAACTGTGAGCGTGTGAGCGTGTGCGGTCAGTCCCCTCGCGCAAAACGGCCCGAAGGACGCCATTGTATAGGGAAGCCCGCGCCCGAACAACCGGGGCGAGAGAACCCGCTCGGGAGCACGGAATCGGACCATCGCCACGCGGATTCCCAGCTTATCCCGAGTACGGATCGCGGCCGTCGGGCTGGGTCTGAAAGCGTCGGTGACCCCACAGCCAGCAATGGGGATGCTCCCGGATGACCTCCTCCAGGCGGCGGTTGAAACACGCCGTGGTCTCGACGACGTCCTCGGCCCGGGAGGCGGAACCCATGGCCCGGAAGGGAGGATAAAACCGGATCTGGTATCCTCCCCGCGCCCCGGTGGGCAGGATGAACCCGGCGATCACCGGCGCGCCCGTTTTCAGGGCCAGGAGGGCGGCGGCGGCCGTCGTACAGGCGGGCCTGCCGAACAGGGGCGCAAACACGCCGTCCTTCTCCTGAACGTTCTGATCGATGAGGAGGCCCACATCCCACCCCTCCCTCATGGCCTTGAGGAGTCGGCGGATGGACCCGTGCTTGGAGATCACGCGATTCCCGAAGCGATTCCGCCATCCCGAAATCCACCCTTCCAGCCAGGGGTTCTCCGCCGGCCGAACCACAAAACTGAGAGGGCGGCCACGCACGGCGTGGGCCAGCGGCAGAAGTTCCCACGCGCTGATATGGGCCGTCACAAAGAGGATGCCGCCACCGGCCTCCCGGCGCGCGGATTCGTACTGCTCCAGACCGAATCCCTCCTGGTAGACCACCTTTCTCCGAACCGACTCGGCGCTGATGCGGTCCAATCGGCTCGCCTCGACGACATGGGCGCCGATTCCTCGAAAACTCGCCTCCAGCACCCGCCGACGCCATTCCTCCGACCGATGCGGAAAAGCGATGGAGAGATTGGTCAACCCGATCGCGCGGTGTCGCCGGTCCAGTCGGAAGACGAGGCCGCCCAGCGCTTCCGCCAGGGGGTAGGCCGCCTTGTCCGGCAGCGCGCCCAAGAGCGCGCCCAAACCCCGGACAGCGGCATAGCCGATCAGATCCTCGGTCTTCCTGCGGCGACGGGACAAGGCTACCTCAGATCCGACGAAACAGCATTAGCGAAAACCATTCCCGGGGATCGGAAAAACGGCGAACCAACCGGAGCCCAAACCGTGAAATCTGTTCGGCCA
>CAYRCA010000139.1:1719-8643 GCA_964422565.1 uncultured Acidobacteriota bacterium
GCGCCAGCGGAACTCGGTTGACAGGCTGGGGAAGTCCACCGACTGTTCCCGGCGCGCCACCACCCACATCTCCATCTGCTGCCATTCGAGGCTGAAATGGGGCCGATATTCGAAGGCGTCCCGATCGAAACGGCTGCCGACAAGACCGTTGATGGCATCGAAGACGTTCAGAATGAACTCCCCCGTCAGGCCCGCAGAATCGTCGTAGGCCCGATGGATGATCCGGGGATCTTTCAGGTGATCCACTCCGAGAAGGAAATAATCGCCCCGGCGGAGGTTTCGGCTCAACACTTCCAGGAAGCGGGTCAGTTCCGTCCGTGGAAGGTTCCCGATGCTGCTGCCCAGGAACACGACCATTTTCTCGATCCCCCAGTCGACGTCGGAAAGAGCCTCTCCCAGGTCGGCGTTCAGTCCCAGAAACTCCACCTGCGGGAACTCCCTCAGGATCGACCGCCGCGAGGCGCTCAGGGCGCTCAGGCTGACGTCGACGGCCACGAAGCGGCCGCCGCCGTGAATCCGTCTCAGGCTCTCCAGCAGGTGGCGCGTCTTGACCGAGTACCCGGCGCCGATCTCCACCAGACAGCGGGCGGGAACCTCCGCCAGGATGTCATCGGAGTGCCGTTCCAGGATCGAGTTCTCCACCCGCGTGAGATAGTACTCGGGTAGCCCGCAAATGCGGGTGAAAAGCTCCGAGCCCCGCTCGTCGTAGAGAAAGCGGGCTTCCAGCCAGCGGGGCTGATCGAGGAGAGTCCGCAGTACCCGCAGCGCAAGGTCTTCCTCCCGCTCCGACGTCTTTCGCCAGATTCCGGGGGATGTCAACTCCCATTCCTCATCTGCCGCCCAAACTGGGCGATGTGTCTGTGTATGTTTCAAGGTGACCATAGTTTACGGGTTTAGCCGCCTTCGAAAAAGCGGCGATAGCTCTCGGGAAAGCTCCGGGGCCGCCCCTTCGCCCCCACAAAGACGTGCCGGGTGTGACCCTCGGCCACGATCCGGCCCGCCTGATTCAGAACCTGGTAGTGGAAGGTCATGCCGCGGCTGCGGAATTCCGCTACCCAGGTTCTGACCGTGAGCGCCTCGTCGTATCGAAGCGGCCGCCGATAGCGGCAGTCGGCCTCGATCACGGGAAGGAAGGTCCCGGTTTCCCGTTCGAGGTCGGCGTACGTGAATCCCCGGGCGCGGCAGAAATCCGTTCGTCCCACCTCAAACCAGACGAAGTAATTGGCGTAATAGGCGTACCCCATCTGGTCGGTCTCGGCGTAGCGCACCCGCAACCGGCTCTCGGCGACAACGGTTTGGGTCATCGCGGGATGGTACCGCGACCGACCCGGCGCGGCCAAGCGGCGTCACGCCCCGACCGTCCACGTTGGGGCGGTAGCCATTCCGTGAACAGCGGGGATCGGAAGGGACAGCCAGTGGCCGCCCTTCCCGGATCGCTCCCTCTCCGTTCCTTCAGGGGTTCGACTTCGGTTACCCGAGGTGGGCGCATCTGGTATCGTTGAGAGACTGTCCCTTCCAGGTCATGGGTGAGCAGAACGTAGACGAAAAAAGCGACGCCCAAGAGCTCGGCCTCTTTATGAAGCACCTGCTCAAGGATGTCCACGCCTTGGAGCTGATGATCGAAAAGGGAATGTTCGAGTCGGGTGTGCGACGTATCGGCGCCGAACAGGAGCTCTTCCTGGTGACGCGCCACTGGCAGCCGGCCTCCGTTTCCCTGAAAATCCTGGAGGAGCTGGGGGACCCTCATTTCACCACCGAACTGGCTCAATTCAACCTGGAGTTCAATCTCGACCCCCTGGTTTTCGGCGACGACTGTCTGCGGCGCATGGAGCGGCAACTGTCCGATTACCTCGAGAAGGTCCGGCGGGCGGCCGCGACCATGGAATGCGAGATCGTCCTCACGGGCATTCTTCCCACCATCAAGAAATCGGATCTCGGTCTGGAGAACATGACGCCGAAACCGCGCTATTCGGCCCTCAACGACGCCATGAGTCGGCTCCGGGGAGGCGACTACGAGTTCAACATTCGGGGCGTCGACGAGCTGTTCGTGCGGCATGACAGCGTCATGCTTGAATCCTGCAACACCAGTTTTCAGCTTCACTTCCAGGTGGCCCCCGAAGAGTTCGCCCTGCTTTACAACGTCGCCCAGCTCGTTAGCGCTCCCCTCCTGGCCGGCGCCACCAATTCCCCCCTCTTGTTCGGCCGACGGCTTTGGCGCGAGACGCGGATCGCCGTTTTCCAGCAGGCCGTGGACACCCGACGGGCGACGCCCCACCTGCGGGAATCCAAAGGCCGCGTCAGTTTCGGGACCCGATGGGTGGAGAACTCCATCCTGGAGCTCTTCAGGGAGGACATCGCCCGCTATCGCCTCATCCTTCGGACCGATGTCGACGAGGATCCTTTCCAGCTTATCGAAGACGGCCGTCCCCCAGGCCTGAAGGCCCTGTGTCTGCATAACGGCACGATCTACCGCTGGAACCGGCCCTGTTACGGCATCTCCGACGGCCGACCCCATCTCCGTATCGAGAACCGCGTGCTGCCCGCCGGTCCCACGGTCATCGACTCCATCGCCAACGCCGCATTCTTCTTCGGACTTCTCGCCGGCTTCTCGAGCGAGCATGGCGATCCCCGCGACAAGATGGATTTCGGAGACGTGCGCAGCAACTTCCTGGCGGCGGCCCGCCTCGGCCTGGGCGCCCAGTTCAACTGGTTTGACGGCCGGACCATTCCGGCCCGGGAACTGATCTGCGCCGAGCTGATTCCCCTCGCCCGGGAAGGGCTCCTTGCCCGCGGCATCCCGCCCGAGGACGTAGAGCGCTACCTGGGGGTTTTCGAGGACCGGGTGGCATCCGAGCGGACCGGGGCGGAGTGGATTCTCCTATCCCTGGCGGGGATGAAAGAGCAGGGTAGTCGGTCGGAGCGTCTTGCCGCCCTCACCGCCGGGATCGTCAAGCGGCAGAAGGAGGGCCGCCCGGTGCGGCACTGGGAGCTTGCCGTTCTGGAGGAGGCCGGCGGCTGGAAACCGAATTACATGCGGGTCGAGCAGTTTATGACCACCGACCTGGTGACCGTGTCCGAGAACGACACCATCGATCTGGCCGCCAACCTCATGGATTGGGAACGAATCCGGCACATACCGGTCGAGGACCGGCACCATCATCTCGTCGGCCTGATCTCCTATCGGTCGTTGCTGCGGTACTACGGCAGGCAAGGGCGGCAGGCGGCGGAGACGACGGTGTATGTCACCGAAATCATGAAGAGCAATCCCGTCACCGTAACCCCTCGGACTACAACGGGCGCCGCCATTCGGATTATGTGGGCCAATAAGATCGGGTGCCTTCCGGTGGTCGAGGACGGGCGCCTGGTGGGGATGGTGACCGAGCGGGATTTCCTGGAGATCGCCGGGGACCTGGTTCGGAAGGGGCTCGAAGCCGAGGCCCCGCCGAACCCATGAATCCGCCCGGCATTCTTCATCAGCACCGCAGGACCGAGGCGGCCCGGGCGGCCCGGGTCAGATCGATCAACAAATACCCCCCCTGGACGTTCCTCACGTCGGACCAGCCGCGGTTGAGCAGGATCCTCTGGGCCACGTAGCTGCGGTACCCGGTGTGACAATGAATCACGATAGGTCGATCGCGGGGAAGCTCGTCCAGTCGTTCCCGAAGCTCGTCAACCGGTACGTTGACCGCCCCGTCCAAGTGAGCATCTTCGTACTCCCGTCGGGTCCGTACGTCCAGCACCAGGGGAGCACACGAGCTCGACAGCTCCTCGAAGAGTCTCGCGGGCGTAAGGGCGGGCATCTGCATCCGGCGCATGTTGGCCCCGGCGAACCCCAGCAGGATGGGCACATCCCTGGCGGAGCCCACGGGAGGCGCGTAGCAGAGGTCGAGCTGCTCGAGGTCCTCGACGGCGAGGCCCCCCAGGATGGCCGTCGCCATTACATCGATGCGCTTGTCGACTCCCTCCCCGCCAACCGCCTGCCCACCCAGCAGCTGCCCGGTTCGAGGATGGTGCAGAATCTTCAGGATCATGGATTCGGCGCCGGGGTAGTACCCGGCATGGCTTGCGCCCACCATGTAGGTGACCTCGTAGGCGATGTGGCGCTGCTTCGCCTGCCGCTCGGTGATGCCCGTGACGGCCGCGTACCGGCCGCACACCCGGACGACGGCCGTCCCCAGAACGCCGTGGAACTCGAGGCGGCGAGGGTCGTCCCCCGACGCTTCAAGCAGATCCAGGGTCGCGTTGTTGCCGGCGATCCGGCCCATCTTGTTGGCCGGACCCGCCAGCGGGATATGGACCGGGCGGCGCAACACCAAATGCGGCGTCTCACAGTTATCGCCCGCGGCGTAGATATCCGGGTGGCTCGATCGCTGACCACCGTCCACCGCGACGGCGCCGGTTTCCCCCAACCGAAGGCCGGCCCGACGGGCCAACTCGACGTTGGGCCTCACGCCCATAGCCATGATGCCCACATCGAAAGGGATCTCCCGACCCGTCTCGGTCCGGGCCACGACTCCCGAGCCCTGCTCCACCAGCTCGATCAGTCCGTCTCCGGTCACTACGGCGGCGCCAGCCCGCTCCAGCGCTTGACGGATCGGGTAGGCCATTTCCGCGTCGAAGCTCAGCATCAACTGCGGCGCCCGCTCCACGACGGTAACCTCCAGACCGAGCCCCAAAAGTTGCTCCGCGGTCTCCAGGCCGATATAGCCGCCTCCCATTACCAGAGCGCGCCGGACCGGTTTCGCTCTGCATAGGCCGGAGTCCAACCCCGAGGGGTCGAGATACGCTCGAATCCGATCCACGTCGGGCACCGTCCGGACGGTGAAGACGTTCGCCCTTCGCAGCCCGGGAATGGGCGGCTCCAAAGGCTCGGCGCCGGTGGCCAGGATCAGGCGATCGTACTCCATCACTTCCCTGCCCCGGTCCGCCGTTTCCACCTCGATCCGCCGGTCGTCGGGATGAACGTCTACAGCCCGGGTCTCGGTTCGCACGCCGACGCGGAAGCGCTGGCCGAACGTCGCCGCGTCGGCGACGAAGAGGCTCTCCCTTCGCGTGATTTCCTGGCCGACATAGTAGGGCAGCCCGCAATTGGCGAAACTGATATAGGGTCCCGCCTCGAGCAACACGATCTCGATTTTCTCCGAGGTGCGTCGGGCTTTAGCCGCGGCGGAGGCACCGGCCGCGACACCTCCGACGATAACAAGACGCCTGGTCTTCATCTACTTGCCGCCCAACCCGGGGGGTCGCCCTCGCCGGCCACGATGTTCGTCCCCTGTAAGGCCACTGTATCGTCGCTCGGGCGGGAGGCCCCGCGTGCGGATTCTATGGAGGAAGCGTGGCGGGATCAAGGCCCGACCATTCCGCAGAATTCCGAAGGGGGTTCTCGACGATTGGAACTCCCCGCCCCTCGCAGGTCCGCGCAAGGACCGGCCGCCTTCCACAGGCCCTTCGCTTTTCATGAGAGAATCGGTCCTATAGTGGCGACCGATCCGGCCTTTGCGATCTACGTCCATATTCCCATCTGCGTTCATAAGTGCTACTACTGTGATTTCCACTCCCGTCCGGTGGAGGCCGCCGATCGATCCCGCTATCTGAAGGCCGTCTGTGCCGAGATCCGCTCGTCTCCCTGCCGAGGGGCTCGGGCCACTAGTCTCTTTCTGGGAGGGGGCACCCCGTCGGAACTGACCGGCGACGAGATTTCGCGGATCGTATCGACCCTGGAGGAGACCTTCGACTTCGACCTCGATTCGGAGTGGACTATCGAGTGCAATCCGGGCACGGTAAACCCCGCCTCCTGCGATCGGTTGCTGGACATCGGATTCGATCGCGCCAGCCTGGGCGTGCAGTCGTTCCACGACCGCCACCTGAAGCGGCTGGGACGCATTCACACGGCGAGGGACGCCCGGGAGAGCTTCGACTGGTTTCGCCGCGCGGGCTTCGAGAACCTGAGCGTCGACCTGATGTTCGGAATTCCCGGTCAAACGCTGATGGAGTGGCGCGAGGACCTCGCGTCCGCTCTGGCTCTCGAGCCCGAGCACATGTCCCTTTACGGCCTATCCATCGAACCGGCCACGCCGTTGGGTCATCTTCTGGAATCCGGTCTTCTAGAGCAGGTCTCCGACGAGATGCTGGCCGATATGTACGAACTGGCCATGGACTTGGCGCAGGAGGCCGGATATCGGCAGTACGAGATCACCAACTACGCCCTTCACGGTTTCGAGTGTACCCATAACCTTTCCTACTGGACCAACTCGCCATACCTTGGGTTCGGAATCAGCGCGGCGTCCTACATGGACGGAGCCCGCTGGACCAACACCTGCGACTGGGAGCGGTACTTTCGCGGCGCCGAAATCGGCCGTGTCCCTCGGGCCACCGAAGAGCGGCTGAAGTGGAATATGGCGCTCGGCGAGGAGGTGATGTTGAGCTTGCGGACCTCCCGGGGGCTTTCCTCGACCCGTTTGTCGAGGAAGTATCGCTGCGACTTCGAGGGACTCTTTCGATTTTCCATCGACTTCCTGACCGAACAGCGATTGATCGAGCGGGACGGCGACATTTTGAAGTTGACCCGCCGCGGGAAACTCTTGGCCAGCGAGGTCTGCGGCGAGTTCCTGAGATCGGCCCGAAGCCTCGACTCAGCCCGATCCGTTGAACGCGACCGGGCGACGCGCGGCGAACCGCCGGAAAGCACCGATGGGTGTCGACAAACTCAACAGGGATGTTGAGTTTCAAAGCAACTATTCCTTTCCATCCATTTTCGGAACATTCACCAGAAGTGATTGTTTTCAAGTTCTTAGAACATTCCTCAGGATGAGAAGTTCCTTTCGGAATAGTTCTTGCTTAAGTTTAATCTTGTGATAATCGGGTTGGGGAGCGACCCGGGCGTCCGCCTGGGTTCGGAAACGGTAGCGATCGAGCAGCTCGCAC
>CAYRCA010000139.1:8653-9522 GCA_964422565.1 uncultured Acidobacteriota bacterium
CCGCCTGGTCCAGTTCCTGTCCTGTCACGCGTCCTTCTATCGCCTGTTCGAGCGCGAGATCGCCCGGAGGCAAAGATTAAGGCTTGGGGATCTGCGATGCCTGGTCCACTTCGGGCCGGAGACGGAGATCCCCGTGAAGCGCCTCACCCGACTCCTGGGGCTGAGCAGCAGCCGCGTTTCGGGGATTCTCGACCGCCTCGAGAAACGGCGCATGATCAAGAGGGAAATCGACCTCCGGGACCGACGCGGCATCATCGTCCACTCTACCGGTAAGGGAAAACGCAGCGTGGAGGACCTCTACGACTCCCTGTTGGCGGTTTACCGTCCGGCGGTGGTCGGGATCGATCCCATTGAGTTGGCGACGGCCAATCGGGTGCTCGAGCAAATCTGCCGGGAACTGGCTTGTGGAGTCGAGTCGGGAGCGGTGGCCTCGGGCGCCTGCGATCATCCGGAAACAGGACCATGAGTGACATCCATCTGCTCGTCGAGTCGGATCTGTATCGGTTCCTGCGACGCCTCGCCCCCCGCTTCCGGTTATTCGCACCGGTGGAGCGCAACGGGGATCTCGTCTATTCCGCTTTTCCCTTTCTTGAGGAGCGGCTCCGCGTGGCGAAGGCGCGAAGCGTGGAGCCCCTCAAGGCGTTCCTTTTCCCGGCTCGTCAGAAGGTCGCCGAAGACTTCAGCCCGCTTCCTCTCGGCCCCGAGCCCAAGCCGCTCTGTCTCGTCGGCGTCAAGGCATGTGATTTGCGCGCCCTGGGCGTCCTGGACTTCGTGTTTCAGGGATCCGAGGGCGAACCGGATCCCTTCTACGCAAAGGCCCGTCGGGATACCCTGATCGTCGCCGCCGGATCGGGTGATCTCGAATGCTT
>CAYRCA010000140.1:0-9403 GCA_964422565.1 uncultured Acidobacteriota bacterium
CGCCCAGGCGGACCGGCTGGAGGCGCTGAGGTGGGCGGCGGCCGACCTCAACCTGCCCATCGGGTACTCGACCGTCGTGGCGGGGGGCGGCCGGGAACTGGAGGACACGTTCCGCGAATTCTTCTGGGCCTTTCTGGTCTCCGTTATCCTGCTTTACATCGTCCTGGCCGCGCTGTTTGAAAGCTTTCTGCACCCCCTCTCAATCCTTCTCTCCCTGCCGCTGACGATCCCCTTTGCGCTGCTCAGCCTGTGGGCTCTTGGAGAGACGCTGAACATCTTTTCCGCGCTGGGACTCCTCGTGCTGTTCGGCGTGGCGCTGAAGAACGCCATCCTCCAGGTCGATCGCACCATCGACTTGAGGAATCGGGGCTGGGAGACGCGGGAGGCGCTACTGGAGGCCTGCCGGTCCCGTCTCCGGCCCATCCTGATGACCACCTTGACTTTCGTTGCCGGGATGATCCCCCTGGCGATGGGAATGGGACCGGGGGCGGAGGAGCGCCGCGCCGCGGCGTTGGTCATCATCTTCGGGCAGAGTCTGGCGCTCATGGTTACTCTGGTGGGAACGCCCGTGGCGTATCTTTTCTTCGACCGAATGAAGTCGCGGGTCTGGGATGCCGGGTTCGCCCGCGGCGAGGCGGCCGAACCCGCGCCCGCTCCATCCCGTCGGGCGGGGTTCGGTTGATTCCCCGGCGAGCCGAGTGTCCGTCCCTGTACCCCGCCCACGACACGCGCCTCCCCGTCCTTGGCCAGCCGGGACCCGCTCCCGGTCGGTTCGCTGCCGTTTCTAAGGTGGAGCCTCCACGCCCGGCGACCTGGTGGTGCGGGCGGTCTACCAGGGCAAACCGATCGCCTCGGTCAGGAAGCGCATGAAGGGTGCGCCGATTCTACACGAGGACGCGAAACTGTCGATGAATCCGCAGGACCGCGTCTCACCTTCGCTCAATCCCCGAAACACCACGAAGTCCGTGCGCCGCAGGTCATCGATCAGTGGATGGGCGGGCTCGAAACCTTTCGGCGCGCGCTTCAGGGATTCGCCGCCGAACCTAAAATGACCCCGGAAAGCATCGTCCTCAACGATCTTCCGCCACCGGCTTGCTCCCTGAACGATCTTCTTTCGAACAGCGAGAAGGGTGCGGCTGTCGGGTCGCCAAATTCCGAGGCCGATGAAGCAGTTGTCCGGCTCCAGATGCAGGTAGAAACCGGGCGAATGGACACCCTTGCCGAGGCGGTGGCGGAACTGAATCCCCGAATGCGTCTTGTAGGGCCGCTTGTCGGATGAGAAACGCACGTCCCGGTGGATGCGAAAGAGCGATCCTCCCACCCTGCGCGGGTCCGCCAAGAAGGAAGGGCTGATGTCGCGCAACCGAAAGTCGAATTCCCTGATGAACTGTAACAGGGGTTCCCGCACCCGGCTCTCGTATCGCCGGCGGTTGGCCTCAAACCATTCGCGGTTGTTGCTCCCCTTCAGTTCCCGGAGAAAGGCGAACAGCTCTTCGGTGATATGAAGATTGGACATGGCGTCTCGGAATGGTAACCGAGGGGTGGCGTAACCGGAAAGTCGATCCACCCTCATCAATGCCAAGATGTTGCGAAACGACCTGCGCACTCGAGCGGGTGCGCAAGGGGACCGGATCACCGTGCTCCAGCGCGGCACACCTCCGTGTCGGATCGTGCCCCTGGACGACCGGGGAAGGTCGACAGGGGTTCGCCTTCCATGGGAAGGCCGGGTAAGCTGAGAGGGGATGATCTGGTATCTGGTCTCGATTTTTCTGGCGGCATTCCTGCTGTTCCAAGTCCAGCCGTTGATCGCCAAGTATATCCTCCCCTGGTACGGAGGGTCCCCAGGGGTCTGGACAACGTGCATGCTCTTTTTTCAGGCGCTCCTGTTGGGGGGGTACGGCTATGCGCACTGGCTTTCGAGGGCCTTGCCCGGTCGGACGCAGGGGCGGCTGCATGCCGTTCTGCTGGGCCTCGCAGGCCTAACGCTCCTGTTTCAGTTCCTGGCGTGGGGAACTCCCTTGCTGCCCAGTGTCGCGTGGAGGCCGGCGGGTGACGCCGAGCCGACCCTCGGCATTCTCTGGCTGCTGTTTTTCAGTATCGGCGTTCCCTACCTGCTTCTGGCCTCCACCAGCCCGCTGCTCCAGCGCTGGTATAGCATCGAGTATTCTGGTCGGTCTCCCTATCGGCTCTTCTCGCTCTCGAATCTGGGCTCACTCCTCGCGCTGGTGACATTTCCCTTTCTGTTCGAGCCTTTCCTGAATCTGCGGACCCACGCCTGGCTCTGGCTGGTTCTCTTCCTGGGGTTCGGGGCAGGCTGCGCCCACTGCTCTTTGCGGAGGAAGGGAGGGATCGCGCTGGCCAGCCTTCCTGGGTCGATGTCAAAGGACGACTCGATCGAGGGCTCCGAATCCGAGCGTTCCGAGACGGCCGTCGGTGCGGCCCCTCTCTGGTTTCTCCTGGCGGCCTGTGCCTCGGTTCTCCTTCTGGCCGTCACCAATCATCTCTGCCAGGAGGTGGCGGTCATCCCATTCTTGTGGATCCTTCCGCTGAGCGTCTATCTGATCTCTTTCGTCGTCTGCTTCGATAATCACTCCTGGTACACCCGGCGATGGTTCCTCCCCCTTTTCTTTGCGGCAACGGTTGCGGCATGGGTGGCGCTGTTCACTGCCAGCGACGTGGGGATCCGGACCGAGATCGCGATCTTCACCGCTCTCCTCTTTCTCGGGTGCATGATCTGCCACGGCGAGCTCTATCGTCTCCGACCCCATCCCCGATCCCTGACCCGCTTCTACCTGTCGGTGGCGGCGGGAGGGGCGATGGGAGGTTTCTTCGTTTCCATCGTCGCCCCCCTCCTGTTCTCGGGGTACTGGGAACTACCCCTGGGAATGGTCCTGACCTGGGTCCTGGTGGGCACCGTCTTCGCGAGAGAGCGCGTTTCGGGAGCTGAGGCGGGATTCCAATGGTGTGCGTACGGGTTCATCGGCCTCTTCATGGGCCTGATGGCCAAACGGCTGGTGGACGCCCTGCCCAGGATCGCCGCCGGGACATTCGGGGGCCTGCGGATCGAGGTGATCGTCCTGGGAGCTCTACTGACGGCGGCGGCGCTGGTTGCCCTCGTCCGGTTGCCGCCCCACAGCCTCTTCCACATCCGGTCGCCGATGTGGCCCCGCGTTACCCTGGTTAGCGTGATCCTGGGGCAGGTTGTCATAACCGGGCTTCTGATAGAGGGCGATCGGCGCCACGCGCTGGAGAGAACGCGCAATTTCTATGGAACCCTCAAGGTCACCGAACGGGTGGCGGGCGAGGGAACGGTAAGTCGCATCCGAACACTGGTTCACGGTCGAACCGTACATGGTCTGCAGAGCCTCGACGCCGAACGGAGAACTTTTCCGACCGCCTACTATGGACCGAGATCGGGTGTCGGGCTGGTGTTGCGCGACGCCTCCCACGGTCCTTCGCTGAGGCAATGCGGAGACCCCTGGCACATCGGCGTTGTCGGTCTTGGAGTCGGCACCCTGGCCGCCTACGGGAAACCAGCCGATGTCCTGCGCTTCTACGAGATCAATGCCGACGTCGTCCGGATCGCGAGGGACCAGGACTACTTTTCCTTTCTCACCGACTCCCGGGCCGCCGTGGAGATATCCCTGGGGGACGCCAGGCTTTCCCTCGAGATCGACCTTCGGGAGGGTGGCTCGCGAGAATTCGACCTCCTGGTGCTCGACGCGTTCAGCAGTGACGCCATCCCGGTTCATCTTCTGACGCGCGAGGCGATGGCGCTGTATCTGGCGCATCTGAAGCAGCCGGATGGTTTGCTTGCCCTGCATGTATCCAACCGTTATCTGGACCTTCGCCCACTGGTGGCGTCGCTTGCCGAGGACTACGGCCTGGCCTCCCGATGGATCTACGCCCACACCGGAGGAGACGAACTCCAGAGACCCTCTTCCTGGGTTCTGCTCGCTGCGGACGAGTCGGTCTTCACCGACTTGGACCCCTTCCTGCCGTCCGATGCCCGCGACCGACCCGACCGTCGAGTCGCCTCCTGGACGGACAGTTTCAGCAATCTGTTTCAGGTCATTCGGTAGAAGGGGGGAGAGGGGGGTGAGAAGTGCCCCGGCGGGGTTACTGGAGAGTGGCCATGAGCGGGGCGATCCCCGTTCCTCACTCCTTCTTGAGGGTATTTCCGTCGCCGCCCGCCGCCCATCTCGGAACCCGCTTCTCCAAAAACGCCCGCGCGCCCTCGCGTGCTTCCTCGCCGAGGCGCACGCTCTTGTGGAGCTCCAGGGCCCGCCTGAGGTCGTCCTCCATCGGGACCGGCCACAAGGCGCCCAGAAAGCTCTTGGTGACCCGGACGGCTTCCGGCGCCCCGAGGGTAACGGCCCGAGCCAGCTCCCGCGCCTCCGTCATGAGCCGCTCCACGGCGACCACTCGGTTGACCAGGCCCATCCGTAGGGCGTGATCCGCCCCGATCGACTCTCCCGACAAGAGCAACTCCCGCGCTTCCAGCTCACGGAGCCTGCGGCGCGCGTACGCCATCACCAGGGCCGCCACAAGGCCCCGGCGAACCTCCGGGAAGCCAACGCGCAGGTCTTCGGCCGCCACCACGATGTCGCAAGCCAGCAGCAATCCCGCGCCTCCGGCCACAGCCGCTCCGTGGGCCGCCGCCAGCAGCACCTTGGGGCTATCGCTGACGGCCCGCAAGGTGCGGGCCACCCGGTCGGCTGAACGCTCCGCCAGTTCCGGAAGGCCCGCCTCCTCAAGGTCCAGCCCCGCGCAGAAGGCCGGCCCGGACCCCCGGAGGATTACCACGCGAACCGAATCGTCGCCGGCCTGCTCGTCGAGTCGGCGGCACAACTCCTCCATCATCTCCAGATTGAGAGCGTTTCGCTTCGCGGGACGGTTCAGGGTGAGGACGACGATTCCCTTTCCACCCGACTCGGTCAGTACAAACCGTTGTTTCATAGTCTCTCCGTCGGGCCCGCCGAAACGGAAATGAGCGGCGAACGAGCGACCTCAGGCGGGTGCCGGCGAGCGTGTTGGGTCCCCCGACCCGAGCCCCGAAGGATTAGCCTCCAGCCGATCCGTTGCCTATTCCCCCGCTCCTGTCCGGCTGCCCTCGGGTGGTTCGCGGCCACGCGCTACCGGAAACCCGGCTCCCGCTCGATCTCGATCTCCAGGGCCGCCTGGCCGATCGCCTTCCCCTGGGAATCCACCCGAAGCGAGCGGCTGCCCCCGCCGGCCAGGACCCCGGGCAGCACGAAGTTGAGCGCTCGGAGCCTGGGCAGGACGTAGCGCTTGACGCGACCGCATCCCATGGGCGCAAAGAACCGCTCCACCACGGCCGCCGTGAGGCGCCGCTCGATCCAGGGAAAGTCCTCCGGGTCGCGCGCGAAAACCGCGAGCGTCGCGGCCGATCCCTTGTCGCCGCTACGGGCGTAGGCCACCTCCCCAAGCCGGACTCTGTTTGTTCCGTTCTCCTCCATGACCGACCTTGTCCTCGGTTAACGCCAGTGAGAAGTGCTCATGCGGCAACCGCTCACTGCTGCCTGCTCACTCCCCGTTTTGTCCCCTCCGGTGCACCCCGCTCATGGCCGCTCGCTCCTCACTCCACCTCGATCAACTCGACTTCCGTCGTCACATCCCTCCTCGGAATCAGGCACGGCCAGTAACCGAAAACGGGACCGGGGCGTGGACGGCCAGCCGAGAAACCGGTCAGCCCCTGGGGACCCGAGGTCACCAGAGGGGCCACTTCCCGGCAGAAGCGCTCCACCGCCTCCCTCCTCGAGTCTCTCACCGCCAGGCGGAGGACGGTTTCCATCAACTCGGGCTCCGCCAACACGCCGGGAACACAGGCGCCGGCGCCCAGACACTCGACCCCATAGGCCTCCGGATCCCATCCGGAGGAACGGAGCCGGGCCAGTACCATTTCCCCGCAGCGCCGGGCTTTGCGGACCGCTTGGCGTCCGAAGATCGTCACCGTTCCCTGGGCCCG
This sequence comes from uncultured Acidobacteriota bacterium, assembly GCA_964422565.1. Classification (GTDB taxonomy): domain Bacteria; phylum Acidobacteriota; class UBA6911; order RPQK01; family JAPXNP01; genus CAYRCA01. The sequence goes on from CAYRCA010000140.1 coordinate 5,990, forward strand.
AAAGCCATCCCTGTAGGTCGCGCTGACCTTGTACGTCTCCGGCGGCGGTCCGCCGCGGGCCCCGGTGACCCGAACCCGGTCCGGACCCTCTCTCCTCACCTCGACCTCCTCCAGCGACACCGAGGCGTCCGGCGTCAGGTAGCGATCTGGATCACCGATCTCGTAGAGAAGTTGCTCTTTGACGGTCTCCTCGGTCACCCGGCCGCCGGTACCCTTGGGCTTGGTGACCACGAAGGTGCCGTCCCGCTCCACCTCGGCGACGGGAAAGCCCATCTCGGCGGGTGCCGGCACATCCAGCCAGTCGGTGGAAATCCCCCCCGTCACCTGGACGCCGCACTCGAGAATGTGGCCGGCGACCAGGCCCCCGGCCACCCGGTCGTAGTCGTCGGGCGCCCAGCCGAAGCGGTGGATGCAGGGAGCGCAAAGCAGACTCGAGTCGGTGACCCGTCCGGTCAGGACGATGTTCGCTCCCGCCGCCAGGGCCTTCACGATCCCCTCCGCGCCCAGATAGGCGTTTGCCGTCACCAGCCGGTCGAGAACCGTCCGAATCGGCTCGCCGTTCTCAAGATTGTTGAGGATCTCGCCTTCTCCTCCCTTTCGAGCCAACCGCCGCACCGGCTCCAGGACATCGTCGCCCCGGACCACCCCGATCCGCAGGTTCCGGCAGCCCTCCTCCCTCAGCGCCCGCCGGCAGGCCTCGGCACAGCCCCGGGGATTGAGGCCGCCGCCGTTGGTTACGACACGGACCCCACCTCCGGAGCGCCAGTGGGGCGCCAGGGACCGAACCGCCTCGACGCAGTCCCGCGCGTAGCCCATCTCGGGATGGCGTTCCCGCTGGGCCGCCATGATGGACAGGGAGACCTCGGCCAGGTAATCCATCGTCACGAAGTTGAGATCCGGCTGCTGGTCCACGACACGCGACGGAGCGTCGGGATCGTCTCCCCAGAATCCCTGGGCATTCGCAATCCTGAGAGTCATCTGTTCCTCCGTCGTCCGTGCACACGGCAGTCGGCAAGGAGCACCAGCAACCGCTTACTGCCCACTGCTCATTGTTGTCCGCTCACCGGTTTTCATCCGTTCGGGTGCGCCCCGCTCATGGCCACTTACTTCTGTTCCTCCTTACCCTCCTTATCCTCTCCTGACCCTCCCCCACCCCCCACGTTCCTCACACCTGGATGACCCCGGTGTGAAAGCCGGGGGCGGCCCTGGGCCTGGAGACCAACGCGAGGACCCGAACCAGCACGTCCCGTGTCCGATGCGGCGGGATGATGGCGTCCACCCATCCTCGGGCGGCCCCGTATCGGATATCGGCCTGGCGTTCGTAGTCGTCCCGGACCCGCTGCCTCAGCTCCGACAAGTCGTCCTCCTCCAGGCGCCTCCCCCGCCTCTCCGCCGCTTTCCTCTGGATGTGAAAAATAACCTCCGAGGCCTGCGCCGGGCCCATCACGGCATACTTGGCGCAGGGCCAGGCGAAGATGAACCGGGGATCGTAGGCCTTGCCGCACAGAGCGTAGTTGCCCGCTCCGAAGGAGCCGCCGACCACGACGGTAACCTTAGGTACCGTGGAGTTGCTGATGGCGTTGACCAGTTTGGCGCCGCTGCGGATGATCCCCGACTCCTCAGCCCGGCGGCCGACCATGAATCCCATGACGTCCTGGAAGAAGAGGAGCGGCAAGCGGGACTGGTTGCAGTCCAGGATGAAGCGAGCCGCCTTGTCGGCGCCGTCCGCGTAGATCACCCCGCCGATCTGGATACCCTCGGTTCTGGAGCCGCACCGGATTCTCTGGTTGGCCACGACCCCGACCGCGTGCCCAGCCAACCGCGCGTATCCCGTCACCAACGTCTTGCCGTAATCTTTCTTAAACTCCTCGAAGGAGGTGGCGTCCACGACACAGTCCAGAAGACGACGCACGTCGTATTCCCTCTTTCCCTCGACATCGACCAACTCGTAGAGTTCGGCCCCATCCCGTTCCGGCGGCGATCCCGCCTCGGGACGGGTCCCCTTCACGGGCGGGAGAAGTTGGACCAGGGAACGGAGTCGGGCGAGGCAGGCCTCGTCATCGGGTTCCTTGAAGTCCACGGTGCCGCTGATCTCGGCGTGCATGGTCGCCCCTCCAAGAGCCTCCGCGTCCACTTCCTGGCCGATGGCCGCCTTGACCAGAGCCGGGCCCGCCAGATAAAGGCCACTTCCCTCGGTCATGAGCACCCGGTCGCACAGTACCGGAAGATAGGCTCCTCCGGCGATGCAGTTTCCCATAATAGCCGCGTACTGCGGCACTCCCGCCGCAGATAGGACGGCGTTGTTGCGGAAGATGCGCCCGAAGTCGTCCTCGTCGGGAAAGATTTCGTCCTGCATCGGAAGATAGACCCCTGCGGAATCGACCAGATAGAGGACTGGAAGATTGCACTCGAAGGCGATCCGCTGGGCCCGCAGGAGCTTCTTGACCGTCTGGGGAAAGAAGGCCCCGGCCTTGACGGTCGCGTCGTTGGCGATCACCATGCAGGAACGCTCACCGACACGGCCGATCCCGGTCACCAACCCGGCCGCCGGCACGTCTCCAACCTCCGGATACATCCCGTGGGCTGCCCACAGCCCCAGCTCGAGCCATTCGCTCGGGTCGTCGAGGAGTCTCTTGAGGCGATCCCGAACGGGGAGGCGCCCCAGCCGCAGTTGCCGTTCGCGCCCCCTCGCTCCGCCGCCCCGACGCAGCCGTTCCTCCTCCCGGAAGAGGGACTCGGTCAGTTTCTCCAACTCGCTCATGGGGTCACTCCCACCCCGTGATCCGGTCGGAAACCATTTCCACCTCCTCGTCCCGATTCCGGAACAGGCCGTCGAGGGATCGATCCATCGCCTCAACGGCCATCCGACAATAGAGCTTTCCGGCGGCGACCTCCTCCGGGAGCGTCTCCGGATGTTTCCGCGCCTCCTCGGCGAGGTCCCGGTCCAGGCGGCTCAAGACCGCCGCAGACATGTACATGGCTATCCCCGTGTCGGCCAATCGTTTCAGGATCAACTGCCTCTCGATGATCCCCTCCCGGTGTCGAGCCAGCAGTCGCGGGCTGGCCAGACCCAACCGACGGACCCGCGTCGAAAGCCGGTCGGCGGACCCGAACAGGGCCGGGGAGCGCACCGGGACCGTGGGCGTGGTCACCAACTGCTGGATCGTCTTCCTCCCGAACCCAAGCCACTTGCCGAGACCCGCCAGAGGATTCCGCGCCGCCCCGGCCAAGCCCTGGAGTTGCCTCCCCACATCCCTCAATCCCACCGCGCCGATGAAGGCGCGCAGAACCTCGTTGGATCCCTCGCCGATCGTGTTCAGCCGGGCGTCGCGCATGATCCTCTCAAAGGGCTCGTCGCAGAAAAAGGAGCGTCCCCCGAGAATCTGCATCGTCTCATACACCATCCGCCACAGG
>CAYRCA010000141.1:0-9374 GCA_964422565.1 uncultured Acidobacteriota bacterium
TTGCGGTAAGGGCCAAAGACCCCGATCCTGGTTTTCAACACCTGTCTCGTCTTCCCCTCAGCGCTCTCTGTACCTCTGCGGTTCCCCCTTGGCGACCTTGGCGCCTTGGCGGTTCTGACTTTCTCCATCACCTCTGCGGTTCCAGCACGGGCCCTTCCAGGTCCTTCACTCAGCGCCCTCTGCGGTTCACTCCCTATACGCCTCTGCGGTTCCGGTTTGCCTCGGGCCGGCACGTGGATTAGCATAGCTACATCGATCCACACTCAGCCGGAGAGGTGTCCCATGCGAACCGTTCAGATGACCCTTGACGAGGGGCTCGTGGACGAGGTGGACCGGGTGGCGGAGGAGCTGCACACGACGCGGTCGGCGTTTGCCCGCGAGGCCCTGCGCCAGGCCGTGGAGAGGTTCCGGATCCGGAAATTGGAGCAACGGCACCGGGAGGGCTACGAGAAACGTCCCGTCGATCCGGCCGAGCTTGCCCTGTGGGAAGGCGAACAGGAGTGGGGGGAGGAATGAGGCGCGGCGAGATTCGCTGGTACAAATTCGTCCGCACCGACAAGAAGCGGCCGGTCCTGGTGCTAACCCGAGACTCGATCTTGGAGTACATGGGGGAAGTCACCGTGGCGCCCGTGACGTCGGCCGTGCGAGGCATCCCCAGCGAGGTCTTCCTCTCCGTCGACGACGGGATGCCCCGGGATTGTGCGGTCAACTGCGATCACATCCAGACCGTCTCCAAGGTGAGACTCGGCCCCCTGATCGCGACCCTTCCGGACGAGAAGATGGCGGAAGTGGGCGAAGCGATCCGGTTCGCGCTGGCGCTGGACGAAGAAAGCGTTTGAACCGCAGAGAAGCAGAGGGCGCTGAGGGTGAGGCGCCGCCGCCCCGTTTGGCTAACGATTCTCGGTTCGTCCGCGCTTCTGTGGGTGTCGTTGCGACCGCACGAAATCACTTGGTAGGTGGGGCGCGGTCGCCGAGCGTGCCGTGCTCCTCGATGGCGAGCCCCGCGTCGCCTCGGCGAGGTATCTCTACCCGAACGACGACCGAGGCCCGAATCTCAGATCCAGCACATCCAATGAAAACGTTGACTTGATTGGATGTTGCGGCAATCGAGGGTTGTTCCGTAGCCCGCAGTTCCTGCGGATGAACCGGATTCTCATTTCAGCGCGAGGAGTAATCGCCGCCGAAATTCCTCTCGCGAAATTTCATACGCTCCGTGACGGCGAAAATGGTCGTTGATGTAGCCACAATCCACCACCCGGATCCTCTTGTCCGGACCAATCGACTTCAGTAGTTCACCAAAACAGATGCTGCCGGCACGGGGTTCCGTGTGGAATTGGCTCATGATGCCCAACCAACCTTGCACCTCAAGGCCCCACAACCCTGCGACAAGATTCCCGTCGCGGAAGGCACCCAAGGTAAAGACCCATTTGTCTTTCACGAGGTCTTTATAAAGTTTGACGACAGAATCCGTTATCCATGTATTCCCGTCTCGCCGGCAGAGTCCTACTATTTCATCGAAGTCCACATCTACAGCAATCTCTATTTCAGTGCGCCTCATATACTGCAGCAGGCTTTTTGGCATCCGAACGGAATCCCCATCTATAATGGCGCGGCTTGCAGGTCGCTCCCAATACTGGCGGGTTTGTTTTCCGAACAGAACAAGCCCGTCGATATACGCAGAGATCATCTCGTATGGCGACACTGCCTCTGGGCTCCGGACATCTAGACCAATGCAGCCGGCAAATCTACTTCCGATTCCATGAACCATCTTGCGAAGAGGTGTGTATATACATTGCCCCATTTTAGCCATGCAACCGTCCTCGCTTACGTGGATTTCTCTTGCAGGACACCACCGAACCTACACCGGGGGCCTCTGGCCTGGACTTGATTGGGATGCTGTTGCGGTCATCCACTCCGTCGGCCGGGCGGGAAAGGGGCACCGGCTGGGGAATGGTGAGTGCTCGGCAGAGAGCGTCCTCCTGCCGTTGATGATTTGCACGCCCCGTTTCTTTTCTGCCTCCAAGAAACACCAGGGGTACATGGTCTTTGTACATGGGTCTTTGAGATGCACGTTTCTTTGTGTTCCTTCGTCTCTAAGATTGCTCTTCACATGTCCTTTTCTGTTGAGCGAGTTTCTGCTTAGGGTCCTTGGCTATGCTGAGGTCTCCCTCAAGGACCGTTGGGGGGCAAGATCGGGTCCAGACCCCGGCTCAGCGGGGGCGGCCAGAGAAGACCTGATGCCAGCAGGAAAGCTACGGCCCGCGCACAGGGACGTGAGGACGAACAACAGCGTTGCACCGACCAGCCGCGCCCATGCCAAACCAGCCGGGCCCTGACCGGGAATCAGGAGGACACAAAGCGCGACGTACACGGCGAGCACTCCCGCCAGAATCTTCACCAGCGCCCTCTCCTGGTTTGTGGCAAGCAGCGCGCTGCAGGTCACTGTGCCGAGCCCTCCGAAGAGAAGGGTCAACGACAGGATGCGCAGTACCTGCACCGACTCCAAGTACTCGATACCGAAGAGGAGCACGATGATCTCCCGGCTCCAGACCCAGATCACCGCAGTGGTCGGTATGAGGGCTACCACCAGGAACCGGACGGCCCGTCGGTGCAGGGACAGAAACTCGCTCGGATCATGTGCGGCCAAACGGCAGAAGGCCGGGAACAGGGCCGCCTCCAACATGGCAATAACCCCCACCACCGCGGTCAGGAGACGATCCGGAACCGAGAAGACCCCTACCTCGCTTTGGCCGCGCAACAAGCCAAGGATGAGCAGCCCCACGCGATCGTAGCCCACCGCTAGCACGTGGATCAGGAAGAACACTAGGGAGCGAAGGAACATCTTCCTGGCCAACGCGGTGTCCCGGGTGAATCGAGGCTTCCCGTACGCTCGTGAGGAAAGGAGAACCGCTCCCCCGAGTGCGATCAGAGCCGAAACCGGGTAAGCGGACAGCGTGACCACCGGATCACTGGAAGCGTTGGCCATCCAATACCCAAGAACGAGAATCAAGATTCTGTGGCCGGAATCTAGGAGCGCGGAGTAGTGAAAATCCTGGTGGGCAGCAAATTGCGCGAGAAGGGTCATGGTAAGCCGGCCCAGAATATGGTACCCGGCGATCAGGACCAGCACGGCCGCCCCTTGCGCCCCGAGTGGTATAATCTGAGCCAGGACGACGGTGACGAGGGCCACCAGAATTCCGAGGACGGCCTGGACGGGGAGCAAGCCCCCAACGTAGATAGGTCCCTTCTCTCGCGCCCGGCTGACCTCCCGCTCCAGAAGTGCATCCACCCCGAACCCCATGAGAACGGCTAGAATCGCCCCAAATGCCATCCCGAAGGCGTACTGGCCCACCACGGCCGCGCCGAAGCGCCGCGCCAGGAAGACCACGAAGACGAAGGTGGCGAGATCGCCGGCGACTCTGCCCGCCGTTAGGACCGCCGTGTTCCGGGCAATGCGCCCTTCTCGCGTCACGGCTTCGCTTCCTCCCGGGCCTGGGCTACGAGAGTCCGGAAGGCCTTGTGTTTTCCCGATGTCCCGCGCTCGATGCGATCCACGATCCGGATGGCCGCGCCGGTCCCGGGGAAGTGGCGCCTCAGGTAATCCTCTAGCTGTTGCGCCGTGGCATCGTCATAGCCGGGAGCGGGAATGACGAGGAGCTCATAGGATTCGACCGACACTTGCACCATCTGGAACTCGCGAATCGGCCAGTCTTCGTCGAAATCCTGCAAGAAGGCGAGAGCCGAGCGGCGCCTCCCGGCAGGGCCCACGGCCACGTCGTCCGAGCGGCCCTCGAGGACCCGAAGCAAGGGGAAGGGATGACCGCAGGAGCAGAAACGCGGAGAGTAGGAGGCGATGTCTCCCAGGTTGTATCGGATGAACGGCATCGTGTGGTTGTGAAGCACTGTGCAAACGACCTCTCCCGGCTGCCCCGGTTCGACCGGACACCCGTCTTTGACGATCTCGAGAACTACGCTGTCCCAGGCGACGTGGTACCCTTCGCGGCGGGGGCACTGGAACGCGATGTTGTCGGTCTCGAATGTCCCGTATACGTCCAGCACCGGAGCCTGGAAGCCCCGCTCGATTCGGCGTCGGGTCGCCTCGGTGAGGAGCTCGGAGTCGGTAAAGACGAGCCGGGGTCGGTGCGTGGGCCGCTTGTCCTCGACAATGTGAGAGGCGAGAACGGCCAAACTGGAACCGTAACCCTGGATCACGTCGGGCTGTATCCGGTCGATCTCCTGAAGTTCTTTTGCCGGGTCGGTATCGACAACCATGCGGTACTCTCGGAGGAACCCCAATCGCCGGAACCACTGCCCGGCCGCCGTAGCCCCTCCCCGGCTTGCGACCTCCGCCACGTCACTGATGCGGAACACGGTATCGGTCAGTTTTTGACCGCCCATCAGGTAGGCCCGGAGGTACTGCGCCTTGCGGAACCGGTCGTATTCCGTGTCGATATAGAACACGTAAGGAGAGCCGCTCGATCCCGACGTCTTCATCTTGAGCAATCGTGAACGATCGGAGCGATGGCGATGGACGATCTCGGGGAACCCCGCCTCCCGCAGGAGTGCTTTGTCCGTCACGGGAATCCGGCACAGATCGGCAACCGTCCGTATGTCCTCGGGGCGGACACCGGCGTCGTCGAGCCACCGGCGATAGAAGTTCACATTTTCGTATGCACGATGTACGACTTTCTGGAGAAGACGGTCCCGAAGCCGGTCGAGCGAGGCCCGCGACCGGAACCCGTTTCCGAGCATCCAGGCCAACGAGCCGAACTTGCCACCGAGCATGGATTGCATCCCATTGGCTACGCGAGGACGGCTGCTGCGCAATGTGACTGGGTTAACCGACCATGACCGTCAACGTAGACGTTTGCGTTGGAAGTATTTTCCATGTGCTGCACACCAAAGAGACACTAGAGGCTTCTTGATCTTGTTGCGTGTCTTATAGAATACAAAAGTATCGCACAGCGTACACCCCCTGCGCTGTTTTAATTGGTACTGGCCTCTACCGTAATATATAGTCTTGATACCATTGGCAAGCGCGTACTCAACCGGCTCATGGAAGGCGAGATTGAAGTAAGTGAAGTCCTTCCGACTCGCCTCGTAGTCGAATCCTATGTAGTCGCCCCAAACCCGCTTGCCCCTCCGGATCAGCAGGCCGGCACCCGTGAGCTCTCCGCCCTTCCAGGCGCCGTTCACGACCACGTCCTCACCCAGATTGGCCTGGACTTCCCCGAAGAAATCGGGACGGAACGGGAAGCCCACGTCACCGTTCTTGAGATGAGTGGCCTCCATGAGCTCCCAGAGCCGTTCTCCCTCTCCGCCAACATCGCGCACACGCTCGATGGTAACGCCGGCGGCCCGATTTCGCTTTCTCTCGTAACGGAAATGTGAGCGGGCATGCTTGCTTACCGTAGTAGCTAGGTCGTTCACATAGCTCTCGAAGTTCGGCCAGACCACATTCAGGCGGCACAGCGGGAGGTAACGCGAGAAGCGGTAACCGGCGGCCCGGAGAAGCCCAATAAGCTCCGTGTCGTCCGCCGTGACTTCCATGAACGCAACGGACAGCCCTTGCCGTTCCGCCTCCGCCTCCACGGCCTCCAGAAGCTCATGAAGCACATCGGCCCGCCGAGCGGGGTCGAGGCCGGGGGCAGGGAGCAGGGGGGAGCCGAACCCTCCAGGAGGACAGCAGACGAGCGCGGGAAGAAACGAAATCCCGACAGAACGCATGGTCCTCCACAGACGCCCGAACATCAGGTTATCGAGGTTCTCTTCCTTTCCCCCGGGCTGCTCGATCCGTCCCACGGCAGCGCCCAGCAGGCGATCTTCGTCCGCCAGCAACACGTATCGAGGGTCCGTCGGGTGACGGCTGCAGCGTTCATACGTCCGTAACCAGCCGTAGCAGGTGTACACGCTTTCTCCGCCCACGGCGTCCCACTGCCCGGGGTCAACGTCGCGAATGCTTTGGAGAACACGTACCTCACCTGTTTTCATTCTCGACTCCGATGGCGTTCCCAGGTCCCACAGTGGAGACCGAGTTGATTTCCCGAGCCACCACACAGGCTTTTCCGCCGGGAGTCCGCGGAATCGTCTCGACCGCCCGGGCCGATACATGGACTCGCCCTTCGAGCAACTCCTCCAAGTTCCGGCACATTCGGGACAGCTCTGATTCGCTGGGCCCGTTGTCGGAAGCAACCACCTCGAGCCGAAGCGTCACCTCATCGACCTGCACCACGCGATATCGTCGGACCCCGCTGAGTTTCTCGATGGTTTGGGTGAGCAGATAGGGAAACACGCGCTTCCCTTCCGGGAGCAGCAGCATCTCCGCCTCCCGCCCGGAGAGATCCTCAAGGTGCGGAGATTGGCGACCGCAGGCACAAGGGCCCCCCCGGATGCGTCCGTGATCCCCCACGTCGTAGCGCAGAAGCGGCATGGCCCGGTTTCGAAGGCTCGAGAGCACCAGCCTCTCGCCGGAGCCGCGGTCTGTGCCACCCTGTGCCGGCTTCGTTTCGACAAATACACTCTCGAAATTAAGATGGTAAGTTCCCTGATCGCACTGCCAGGCCACTTCCTTGAACTCGGTACTCCCGTACACATCGACGACCCGCGATCCAAAGCCTGACTCCAGACTCGCGCGGGCGGTTTGCGTCAAGAGCTCCGAGCTCGTGGTGATCACGGGGATTCTCGGCGCCTGTTCCGACCGCACTTCGAAGAAGTCCAATAGTTCCATCATGAAAGACGGAAATGCGTAGACGAAATCCGGGCGATAGTCCCGAATGAGCTCCGCATGATCGGCAATATCATCGAAAATGGACTTGCGCTTCACTTGGAGGAGCCGGCCGGGAACCGACCAGCCTCGCGAGGACCGATCCGAGGCTTCGGGAGGCGCTTCCGCAATGATCAAGAAGCGCTTCCCGATGGGATTCATCGTGCGCAGGGTCCGTCTGACCTTCACGGCATATTTGCAAAAGAGCCAGGACGACCTGTCGAAATAGGTCGTAGTCGGTTCCCCGGGGCTTCGGGAGGTCGGGGAGGTGCAGAGTGTATCGGGAGGAGGGGCGGGCAATAGAAGTTCTTTCCAACGCTCCTGAACGATTGATTTCGTCAAATACGGAAATCGTCGAAGGTCGGCCGCCTGGGAGATCGAATCGGGCGTTATGCCCATGCAGCGGTAGTATGGAATCTTCGTGACCGCGTACCGCATCATCGCGACTAGACGCCGTTCCTGAAGCCCCCTGATGCGTCGTTGACTCCACCACTCTGACCGCAGCAGCCCAATCGTGTAGGCGGATGCCCTCAACAGATCGGGGACATTCATGGGGAGACGCGCGCTATATACAAGGAAGAAGGGACAGGTCGTCGAACGTTGGCGACTTGCTCGTAAACGGATACATATCCTTCGACGACCCGCTGAAGCGAAAAGTGCTCACTCACCCTTGCCAGGTTGGCCCTACCCACCTCGGCTCGCCATCGAGGATTTTCCTCCATACTCTGAATCTGAACTGCCAGCTCTGTCGTCGAGCCGGGACAAGCGAGTAGTCCGTTCTTCGGCTCGACGACGACCTCTGGCGTACCTCCGACTCTCGTCGCGATGACCGCCAGGCCGTGCGCCATGGCTTCGAGGAGAGACATGCTGCAAGACTCGGACAATGACGGGAGCACGAAGACGTCACCTCGCTCGTAGACCGCTCCCAAGTCGGCCCCCCCCCGATAGCCAAGGAAGTGAACGCGGTCACCGACCCCGAGCCGACGGGCCAACCCCCTCAGCCAAGTCCCGTCCTTCCCGGTCCCGACAAGGTCCAACTCGACGCGCGTCACCGCCGCCGCCGCCGCGACCGCGCGAATGAGGTGGTCGATCCCCTTTCGCCTCACAAGGCGCGCCACACAGACGAGCCGCATCGGATCACCGAGGCCGCCGCGAAACACCGGGAGCCTCTCGGTTTGCGCCTCCATTCCGTTGTGAACCACCTCGATCGCAGTGCTGGGAGAGGCCTTCTCAGCCAACCGCCCGAGATCATGGCTGTTGGCCACGACCGCGCTCGCGCGGCTCCAGATGCGTCGGGTCAAGGGCATCAACAGCCGGTGCAAGAGGCGGAGAGACCAGTTCTCTAGGTCGTACCCAGGAACGTCGGAACCCCGAAGGGAAACAATGTAGGGAACTTCTCTTGCCTCAGGGCACGTGAGCGCAAGCAGTCCGGTGGGCAGGCCGAAAAAGTAGTGAACGACATCGTACTGGTGGCTCTGGAGAAGGCGGCGCAACTCACCGCTGCCGAAAAGAAGGAAACAAAGGGCGCCACGGTAACCCACGTCATGAACCCCTCGCCTCCACGAGCTCACCCGGAAGATCCTCACCCCGTCCTTTTCTTCTACCGCCGCCTGGACACCGTGCCGTGCCGTCAATACGTCCACTCCGCAACCGATCCGGACCAACTGGCACGCAAGAAGCCAGCTGGCCGTGCTCGCCCCTCCTCCCAGCGGTGGAAACTCGTAGTTGACCAAGAGAACCCGCATGGAACCCCCTCCATTGTGCCACGGCTCTTGCCCCCCTCAGGACGTAATATCGGTCTGTCGTCCCCGTCTCTTGAGATCGATGGTCGGAGCCACACGCCACGCCGAGTGGGGCGGCGCCAGTTCTCCTTGGCATCCGTCAAGGAACAGTGACCCAGGAGGCTAAAGACATGGGAGAGGAAGCCAAACGGGAGGAGAGGGGGCCGGGGGCACCCAGGAAGGCCGTACACCGACCGGAGTGACCCCGACGGACGGCGCAACGCTGGGAGGTCCCCTTGGAGCCTGGACGGCGCTGGACCCGCAAGCCGGGGTGGTGCCCCTGCGGACGCTGCGGGGATGTCAGTAGATGCGGTCTCCCTGGAGCCGACCCGTGGGCAGGTTCGTGGAGGCCTACAACAACGAGCGACGGATCGGGAAAAACGGTGGCATCAGCCCCCAAGAGACCAGGAAGCGCTTCGCCGCCCTCAACCGGGCGGCTGCGTGACCCACAACCTTGTGTCCGGGGAACCGGGGCCGGTACACGATTCTGCGTTCTCCCTCTCCTCTGGGGTTCCCCCCGGCGACCTTCGCGCCTTGGCGGTTTTCCTTTCCCCATCGTATCTGCGGTCCCACTGGGACCTGGCCCGAATCGCCTCCTCGGCGACGCGGAGCTCGCTGTCGTCGAGGTCGTTGCCATAGAATCTCTTGAGCAGTGCGACCCTGATGTCGGCCTCCTCCATACCAGGCGGCAGGGAAGCCAGCACCATATCCCGGGCAGCGTCGAACATGCGCGCCGCCCTCAGGAGCCGTTCCTCCCCGGAGAGCGACAGGAGCTTTGCCCTGTAAGCCTCTTCGATCTCTGCGGCGGTATCGATCACGGCCGGCACTCG
>CAYRCA010000142.1:0-9272 GCA_964422565.1 uncultured Acidobacteriota bacterium
CTCGACGCTGGCGCGCGCGTCCGACGCCAACCCGCGCCGCCCTCAGTAGCCCAAGCCGAAGCCGTAGGGAAACAAGGGATCGTACGCGTCGTCGCCCACATTGATGGGAAGCTGATCCATACTCCGGGGCCAAGTGAAGGAGAGTTTGCCCGTCGGACGGTAGTCCCCAAGAAGGACGTCGGCCACACCGAGACCTTCCGTGCCGGGCCACCAAGCCACGACGATGGCGTCGCTCAGTTCCAGAATCGGCTCCAGGATGATGGGCCGCCCCGTCAAGAGCACCACCACGGTGGGGACTCCGGTCTCCCGGACGTTCGCCACCGCGTGAATGTCCTCCGCGGACAAAGTGGGTTCCGCCCGATCCCCGAGAAACTCCGCGTAAGGAGTCTCCCCGACGACGACGACGGCGACATCGGCCCCCTCCGATCCCGAGCCGTCCGACGAGTGGGTGACCTCGGTCCCGGCGGACACGCTCCGTCGAATCGCCTCGAGAATGGTTGTTCCCTCGGTGATGGGACCCAGGGCGCCCTGCCATCGGATCGTCCAGCCGCCGCATTGCATGCCGATGTCGTCCGCTCCCCGGCCCGCCACGTGGACGCGTGCGGCGGTTTTCGCGATGGGGAGCACGCCTCCCTCATTCCTCAGCAGGACCAGCGACTGGCGCACCGCCTCCCGGCCCAGCGCCCGGTGCTCGGGGGCGCCGAAGCGATCGGCCAGGGCCCGATCGGCCATCTGTGTCCCCTCGAAAAGCTTCATGGCGAACTTCACCCGGAGGATGCGGCGAACGGCGTCGTCGATGCGGGACATGGGCACCTCGTCCCCCTCCACCAGCGCCTTGAGGGTCGAGATGAAGAGCCGATACTTGTCCGGCACCATCATCATGTCCATACCCGCGTTGACCGACCGCTTGACCTGCTCCCGGTAGTCGCCGGGAAGCTCGTCGATGGCGTTGTAGTCGGAGATGAGAAAACCCTCAAAGCCCAGTTCGTCCTTGAGGACGTCGGTCAACAGATACTTGTGGCCCGAGAGCTTCTCGCCGTTCCAGCTGTTGTAGGAGGGCATGATGGATCCGACGCCCGCCGAGATCGCGGAAAGGTACGGAGCGAGGTGGATCCGCCGCAACTCCGACTCATCGAGTCGCGTATCGCCGCGGTCGAGGGGATAGAATTCGTCGTGCCCTCGGCGCACGGTTCCGGTTCCCCAGGTCGTGCCTCCATCACCCAGATAGTGCTTGGCGCATCCCAGAATCCGCAAGGGATCGGCCAGATTCGCGCTCTGCAGACCTCGGACCGCCGCCTCGCCCAGAATCCGAACCAGTTCGGGGTCCTCGCTGAAGCCCTCGTAGGTTCTGCCCCACCGGTCGTCCCGGGGGACCGTCACGCAGGGCGCGAAGGTCCAGTTGATTCCCGTGGCCCTTACCTCCACCGCCGTAATGCGGTTGATCTCCTCGACCAACCCGGGATTGCGCGTGCAGCCGAGACCGATATTATGGGGGAAGATCACGGCGCCTTCCACGTTGCTGTGTCCGTGGACGGCGTCGACCCCGTACAGCAACGGGATCCCGAGCCGCGTGCGTAGCGCACGGGCCTGATAGCGTTCGTACATGTCCCTCCAGGCCTCAAAGCTGTTGCCCTCTTCGGGATCCGAGTCCCCGCCGCTCAAGAGCGAGCCCAGAAAGAGGGTCTCGATATCGGCGATGTCCTCGAGGAACTGTTGGTCGGCCTGGGTCATCTGCCCGATCTTCTCCTCCAGAGTCATCTGGGCCAGCAGTTCATCAACCTGGGGGTCGAACGAGGAGATCGGAGGGGGAAAGACGGCCTCCGGCTCGATCGATTCCAACACCTCGGCACACCCCCCTCCCAGAAGAGCTAGAACGATAAGACTTCCCAGAACTGTCGCGCCCCGCCCAGATCCGTTTCTCATTGTGACTCCCCCCTCTCGTCCGGCGTTGGGCAGGCGAACTCCGGAACCCACCTTCCCCGACGAAAAACGACGAGCCCGCGCACCGGGGTCGGACCCGCGCCGGAGAGGTCGCGACGGCCTCCGCGGCGGACTTCCCGTCGCAGCGACAACCGTCGAGTCCCCGTGCCCATCTTAGTCGCTTCCGAAAGAAATTCCAGCCCGCCTTCCCAAGCATCACGAAACGGGATCCCCTGCCGATGGGCGCGGGCGCTGAAAGTCGGCCGCATCCGAGCGTCGGCTCGGTCGTTCCCGCCCCCGGATGGTGGAGAGTCCGCCGAGGGCCGGAACGGACTACATCGTCATCGACCCCTCCGCGGGAACAACGTCGAAGGGCGTTCGCTCTCCATACTTGAGTCGAACCAGACGGCTCCGGCCCTCGCCGAGAATGGTGATGACGAAAAGGTTGTCGTAGACGCGCTCGTCGATGGTCTCGATCCTTCCCGCCCCAAATCGTTCGATGATCTTCGGAATTTGGGTGGTGTGGCTTACCACGACGGACACCTTCCTGGGATACCCGCGCCAGATCATCTCCACCAGACTGTCCACGGATCCGTATTCGACCACCCGAATGTTCAGGCCGGTTCGTTGTGCCAAGGGGTCGAGGGTCTGCTGGGTCCTCTGGTACTGAGAGGAGAACAGCGCCGCGACCTCGGCCCGACTCAGCATTTCGGCGAGCAACCGGCTTCGTTCAAAGCCCTTCTCGCTGAGGGGGGGATCCTCGCTGTCGTCGGCCTTCTCGGCGTGGCGGACGAGGATGACCGTGGTGCCCTCCGCCCCGGGTGGAATCCGCTCCCGGCAACCGGGGAGACATAGCAGGGCGAAGCAGCCGGCCGGAACGATCCAGGTTCTCTTCATCGGATCCGTCTCCTTGGGTGTCGGCCCGAAGCTACCGCGGCCGCCGCGCCGACGCCCGGCGCAAGACCACGCCTCCGGGATCGGGAGTCCGCCCGGACCGGGGCGGCGACAGTCCGATCATACGCCCCAACCTCGATGCCATGGCGTGTTCCCGTTCCCGCCTCCGTCAAAAGGGTACAATCTGGAGCCTTGAAGAGAAAGGGCGCTCCGTTCCCTTCCGTCCCGGGTCTTCGGGCGGATTCCGGCGCGGGGGCCGGCCGAACGGCTGACGATCCGCTCACGGATGGGAAACAGGGCACATGGGGTTGATCCTGGCGGTTTTGGCCTCGTTGAGTTTCGTGGCGCTCGACGTCCTGCGCAAGATTCTGGGACGCAGACTGAAGGCGTCCGAGATCGTCATCGGCATCAACCTGGGTGCGGCCGTGGTTCTTGGAACGGTGGTGCTGGTCGAGGGGATGCCCGAATTCGACTGGATTTTCGCTCTACTCGCCCTGCTTGAGGGCGCAACCTTCACCGTGGCGTCGATCCTCTACGTGCGGGCGGTGACGCTATCGCCTCTGTCTTTGACGATTCCTTACCTGGGTTTCACTCCCCTCATCTCGGCGGGGGTCGCCCTGGCCCTCCTTGACGAGGTGCCCTCCCCCCGGGGCTGGGCCGGCATCGTTCTGGTGGTCGCCGGAGGGATCCTGCTGCACCGCGACGGGCGGCGGTCGCTAACCCGACTGCTCGCCGCGCCCCTGCGGGAGCCGGGCAGTTGGCGGATGCTCGTCGTCGCCGCAATCTGGGGTGTCACCACCTCCATCGACAAGATCGCCATCGCCCACGGTTCGGAGGCGCTGCTCGCCTTTTCCATGAGCCTGATCAGCGCCCTGTTTCTACTCGGGTTCCAAGTCACCCGCGCCTCATCCGCCGAACGGAGGGGGAGCGACTCGCCGCCGCGGGTTCCTCTTCTCTACCTGGCGTCGGTGGTGGCTGGCATCGCGGTGCTCTGCCAGTTCTACGCCTATCGCCACCTTCTCGTGTCCTACGTCGAGGCGATCAAGCGGGGTGGCGGCCTTCTCTCCGTTCTGATCGGAATCTGGGGTTTTGAGGAGGGAGGCCTTCTTCAGCGCCTGCCGGCCGCGATCCTGATGCTCCTCGGCATGCTGCTGGTCGCATTTTGACAAGCGCCGACGATGAGTCCGGGCCGGGACTTCCGAGTGTCGTCCTCCACGTTTCCTTCGAACAGCCGACGCTGGTCTCGAAACTCCGATTCTCTTCCGCCCGAACGTGGAGGACTGCCGTTGTCCGGTCCCCGGCGGCGGGCCGGGTTCCGGCCGGGAGGGATGCTTCCGCCGTCGCGCCCCGGGGGGAACGACGACGGAACGAGTGTGGCCCGGTCACACGGGGCGCAAACCGGCTTCGGCCATCAGTCTCGCCGCGGCCTGGTAGGCCTCGGCGACCCACTCGACGATCTTCTTCGGCTCCGGCGCGTACTCCAGTTCGACGCTCACGACTCCATCGATGTCCAGATCGCGGATGGCTTCGAGATAGGGCGGAAAGTCCACGACTCCCCGGCCCGGGGGCAGGTCGCCATGCACCTTCCCGTCGCAGTCGGATAAATGGACGTGGCGGGCCAACCCCCTCAGATCGGCCAGCGCCGAGGGAGGATCTCCCGCCAGGACGACGTGGCTGATGTCGATGTTGGCATAGACCGTGGGCGAATCCACCTCCTCGATGAACCGCAGCATCTTCTCCACGTTGTTGATCATGGATTGCCTGAACGGCTCGAGTTCGACCACGATCTCGATGCCGTTGTCCTGCGCGTAGCGTCCGATCTCCCGGGTTCCCTCCACGGCCCAGCCCCATTGGATCTCGGGCGCGATGACTTCCCTTTGCCAGATGTACTCGCCCATGACGTAGAGGACGTTCCTGGCCCCGACGTCCCGGGCCAAGTCGACAAAAGACTTTGTCCGGTCGATGTGGAACCGCCGAACCGGCTCGTTGAAATCGGCGATTCCCAGCGAGCAGACGGGAAGCGAGATGATGGGCAGTTCGTGCTTGTCGCACACGCCGCGAATGCGATCCCTGTCACCGGACGGGATGTTCCAGGCCTCGGTAAGAATGTCGACCGTGTCGTAGCCGATTTCCTTCGTGTGCCGAATGCCCTCCTCGAAGTCCATGTCCACTTGGGCGAAGGCACTGTTGATAAGGCCGAGTTTCATGATGTCACTCCTCCTCGCACCGCCCTGGAGGGGTCCACGACGCATCCGGGGAATCGAATGGCGCCCGGCCACTTCCTCCGCTTGCCGGCGATCGAACGACGCCATCGCCGCCGGACTGAATCCGTCCGGTCGATCGACGGCCAAGCGGCGGCCTCTTATGAATGAACGCGGCGCCTACGCGGCCAACCGGTGCCTAATCGATTCGGCCGGAAAAACCGGGCGGACGTCGAGCCTTGCCTCGTGCATGCCTTCCCTCCTCCGGGTCGAGCGCCGGTTTGATTGCCGCCGGGGCCCCCTCCGGCCTCCGGCGCACTCTCCCAAAAGCACCCAAGCGCTCGACACCTCAATTATGAGGGTCCCGAGCGAAAAAGGACAGACTACGGTCCGGGAAATCGCCGGGGCACCCTCTATCCGGTCACCCAGAGCAGAAAGGCAAAAACCAGTATGGTCACGGTGACGAAGCGTTTGACCCAGGCGTGTCCCCGGGCGACAGTCCAGTGCACTCCGAGTAGTCCACCGAGGAGGGATCCGGCTCCAAGCCAGAGGCCGGGTATCCATTCCACACGGCCTTCCAGGACAAACCCGCCCAGAGACAGCGTGGTGAAGACCAGGATGCACAGCACTTTGATGGCGTTTCCGCGGACCAGGTCATATCCCGCCTCGGTGGTGGCCGCGAGAACGAGGAACCCCACACCCGCCTGAACGAATCCCCCGTAGACGCCCACCAAGAGAAAGGCGACTGCGAGCAGGATTCGCCGGAGGGTGCCGAGGGTGGGGCGCCCGACCGACGACGCGGCGCCACGGTGGGGATCCCAGAAGACCCAGAGAGCCAGTATCACCATGAAGACGGCCAGCATCCGCTGAAAAAGGGCGTCGGAGACGTTCAGGGCCAGCCAGACACCCAGGAACGAACCCGCTGTGGCCGGCAACGCGGCCCAGAGCAGGGAGTCCCACTCCAGGGTGGCCCGTCGGTGGAAGCTCCACACGGCGCCGACGTTCTGGCAGAGGATCGCAACCCGGTTGGTCCCGTTGGCCACGGTGGGGGGCAGACCGAGGAAGATGAGGACAGGCAAAGTCAGAAAGGACCCTCCCCCGGCGATCACGTTGACCACACCCGCAACGGCCCCCGCGCCGAAGAGCAACATATATTCCAGCGTCTGGCTCATCGCGCGTCGAGACTCTCCGTTCCGTGCAGCCCCCGGGCCCGCGGCCCTTCGGACAAACGTTCCCCGCGCCCCCGGCAAGAAACAAACGGGCAAGGAGGATAGGGAGGGTAGGGAGGCCTAGCCGGGCAACCCCCGCCGCTCCTTTTTATCCTCCTTTCACTCCTGTCCCTCTACCAGCCAGCGAGGACGAGACGATAGCTTACGAACGCAAAGCGACTGCCGTCGGGAGACCAGGAGGGCACGTTGATGGTGCCCTGCCCGCCGAAGAGGTGGGCCAGGACCGCGGGCTCCCCTCCCTCGAGCGGCATGAGCCGCAAGACCACCTCCTCGTTGGGAGGGTGTCCCCGGACGCTCCCGTCGTAGGAGAGAAACGTCAGCCATCGCCCGTCCGGAGAGGGATGGGGGAACCAGTCGGCGTACTCCTCGTCGAAGGTTACCTGCTCCTGGTCGGCGCCGTCTGGTCCCATCCGCCAGATCCTCATCTCACCGGTCCGTTCCGAGTTGAAGTAGATGAACCTCCCGTCCGGCGTGTAGTCGGGGCCGTCGTCGAGCCCCGGCGCGTCGGTCAACCGGACTTCCTCGCCTCCCTCCGCGGGAATTACGTAGATGTCGTACTGCCCGTTTCGTTCCGCGCAGTAGGCCAACCACCGGCCGTCCGGCGACCAACCGTGCCAATAGGAGGGCCCCAGCGGCGTTACCAATCGGGGCTCGCCACCCACGGCCGGAACGACGTAGATCAGAGACCGGTCCTCGGGCGAATGGCTGATCGCCAGCCGGCGGCCGTCCGGCGAAAACCCGTGGTCGTTGTTGCAGCGGTCCACCGAGCCGGTTTCGATCATCGCGGGGCGATTTCCCCCGACGTCGAGACGATAGATCCGCCCCCCTTGGTTGAAGACGAAATAACCGCCGTCCGGCGACCAGTTGGGGGCCTCGAAATGCTCCACGGCCCGGTAGACAATTTCCCGCCTGCCCGTCTCGATCTCGATAGTCTCCAGCGTGCTCTCGGTCAAACGCCGCTCGTCCGCTCCCGGAACTCGGTTCTGAAGCCGCACGTCGGTAAAAACGGCCGTTTCGATCCGATCGGGATCGTGAGCGCAGACGAAAAGTCCCACCAGGGGCTCGGCGGGAAGACCCACCGGGACGGAGGCCACGGGATTAAGCTTCCCGTCGTCTCCGACCGTGTACAAGCTGAATAGATCGGCGGTGCGCTCCAGGCGAACCCGGCCCGTTCCCCGAAGAGGCGATCGAATTTCCTCGGTGTCCCCTCCCTCGTGACGGCGGTACTGCAGGGCGACCAGACCGTCCCCATGGACCGCGACGCCGGCGTAGGCCGCGTCGGGTTCCAGACTCTCCCGGACCATCCAACCCGCCTTGCGATGGGGATCCCCCCCCTCCCCCTCAAAACCGATCTCCGCCTCCAGCCGAAGGTCGCCGGAAGCCCGGTTCCACAGGAAGACGAACTCGTCCCGGGTATCCCAGACGTTGGCGCCGCCACCGGACAGCCGGTAACGCCGGGTCTCGGCGTCGTATTCGACCGAACCGGAAAGGGCCGGAGCGCCCACATTCGATGTGTGGTGAAAGAGGGGCCCCAGCTGTGGAGTCACCCCACATCCGCCCCACAGAACGCACGCGGTGTAGATCGGCAGGAAACCCCGTCTCCAGACCGTCATTGCGTTGCTCCCTGGCCGATCAGGGCGAACGCCCGTTTCATCGCCTCGGCGGTCCTCGCCACCGCTTCGTCGGCCGGAAGCTCCCGCAAGGTCGGATCAAAGGGTTCGGCTCGAACCGGCCCGTCGTACCCCATCTTGACCAACGCTCCAAGAAACGTCCGCAAGTCGATGACTCCGGTGGTCGCCGGAAGTCTTCGCCTGAGGTCCATCTGCTCGTCCACCGGAATTCCGTCGGGGGCGTCGTTGAGGTCCACCGCCACCACATCCTCATTGGCGAGCGTGAGCAGATCCTCCTCGGTCTCCCCGGCGGTGTACCAGTGCCAGCTGTCCAAAACAAAACCGACGTTCGGCATGTCGACCTCGCCGATAAGGTCCTTCATCTCGGCCATGGTGTGGACGAAAGGAAACCGCCGGCTCGTCCAAGCGGTCTTCGGGCCCACGTACTCCAGGCCAAAACGAATCCCGTGGCCACCCAGCACGCGGGCGACCTCTCGAAGACGGGTCGCATGAAGCCGGAGGTTCTGGAGGTAGGTCCGTTCGGCGTGGGTGGGCGAGATCCAGGTGCCGACGCGCGTCACTTCTCCTATTTCCAGCGCTCGGGCGATCATCGGAAGCTGAGCGAGATCCTCCCGGAACTTCTCCTCGGCCCCCCGAAAATCGACGGGCAGCCCCGCCGCCCCAAAGACCAACCCCTTTCCCCGCAAATGGCCCACAAGCGCCTGAATTTCCCCGTCGGACATCCGGCCCATGGCCCCCGCGTCGGGCGCGACCGACTCGAAACCGTGCCGGGCCGCGAGATCGATGGCCTCCCGAGGACCAACGCGCACCCCGATGGCGCCGGGCATAAGATCCACCGTCATCCTCCGACGGGTTCCGCCGGCCCGGCCAACCGCAACCGAACCGACCGCCGCCGCGGGGCCCACGGCATCGACGGCCGGAGAGGACGTCAAGGTCGAGCGCGACGTCCGGACGCTGCGCTCCAACCTGTCGGTCGGCGTCGTGCCCGGCACCAACGTCGTCCAGGCGACGTACACGACGAAGGCGGCGGAGGACGCGGAGCGCGCGCTGCGCCACATCGTCGACCACTACATCGAGCAGCACGGCATCGCCTACGTCGGCGCCAAGAACCTGTCGGCGTTCTACGAGCAGGAGCAGGAGCAGTCGGCGGCCGAGCTGCGCGCCGCCGAGGACCGGTTCGTCCAGTGGCAGCAAGCGAACAGCGTCGTCGCCGTCGAGAGCCAGATCGACGGGCAGCTCCGCACGCTGAGCGAGGTCGAGGCGAACCTCAAGCGCACGGAGGCGGAGGCGGAGGCGGCGCGGGCGCAGATCGCCACGCTCACCCGGGACATCGCCGCGCTGCCCGCCCAGGCGGTGGTGACGAGCCAGGAGCGGGTGGCCAATCCGCTGGTGGCGCG
>CAYRCA010000143.1:0-7671 GCA_964422565.1 uncultured Acidobacteriota bacterium
CTCTCGATCCTCCGGAGCCGGACGGCGCGCTTGCTCCCGTCCGACGACGAAGTCTCCCATCGCCTTGAAACGCCGGCATCTTCTCTCCACGAACCCCAGCAAATCGGACAGTTCCGCCAGCAGCCGGCGCATCCCCGCCAGGGCCTCCTCCAGCGTCTCATCGTTCCGCGCGGAGGTTTGCTCGGGAGCCACGGGTTCGGGAAGCGACTCTCCCCTAGGGGGGGCATCGCCGGCTACGGCAGCACCTTCGTCCCGCCGTCTGATGACAGGGTTGAGGAGTCCCATCACCCGGCTTTCGAACTCCGGCACCGAGAAGGGCTTCTGGATATAGTCATGGGCATAGGTCTCGTGTCCGATGAGCCGGTCGGGCGTTTCCCCTCCCCCTACGATGAACATGAAGGGGATGCTCTCCGTCTCCTTCCGCTCCCGAAGCTCTTGAGCCAACCTGTAGCCGTCGATCTGGGGTAGGGCCAGGGCGGACAGGACGAGCAGCGGCGAGTGACGGCGGGTCAACGTCAACGCCGTCTTTCCGTCCTGCGCGGTCAGGACGGTGAAGTTGAGGTTTCGGAGGATAGTGGCGATATGATCGAGATCGGCCGGTTCCGACTCCGCCACGATAATCTTGCCCAGCTTGCCTCTTTCGGCGAACGCCGGCCTCGGGGTGGGAGCGGTGCCCGATAATTCGTCGGAGCGCCGCAACAGAAGGCTGTTCTTGAAGCTCATGACCGGGTCCTAAACCACAAACTTGAAAACCTCGCCGTCCACCAGCGTCATCTCTCGATTCGCCGCCTCCAAGAGGCAGAGGTCGGCAACATTGTTTATTCGACGGGGAACGCCGTTTGAAATCTTGTAGACCAGGTAAAGGGCCTCGTCGCTGAAAATCGGCCGCTCGCGACCGGCAACCTTCAACCGGTGCCTGATGTAGGCCGCCGTGTTCGCGGGATCGAAACGGTGGAGGTGCCACTTGACGGCGATGCGCTGGTCCAGTTGCGGATACAACATGATCTTCTCGCGAAGCTCGGGCTGTCCCACCAGCAACACATTGATCAGGAAGCGATCCTCCAGCTGGATGTTGAGAATGAGCCGAAGTTCCTCGAATACCTGGGGATCATCGATGATCTGCGCCTCATCGATGATGAGGAGGCTGCGCTTCCCCTGCACCACATTATCATAGAAGAACTGGGAGAGATCCCTGAAAAGCTCGACCCGGGGACGTTCTCCCGGCTCCCTGCCAAACTGGTGGGCAACTTCCTTGAGGAAGGAGGTGCGGTCGAAGAAAGGGTAGTTGATCAGCGCGATCTCAAAACCGCCCAAGTCCAGCGAACTGATGACGGCTCGGACAAGAACCGTCTTTCCGCATCCATATTCACCGCTGAGCATGGAGCAGCCCTTCTCCTGATGAATAGCGTAGAGAAGCCGCCGCAGACCGTCGCGGTGATTATCCGAGGGGTACAGAAATCGACGATCCGGCGTATTCTCAAAAGGCTTCTCCCGCAGACCCCAGTGCTCCAGATACATCTGGGGAGCCCCCGGCTCCGCCGAACTATCGAGTGGACCTGTTGCGTTCACAGCGATTCCTCAGAGTTTTCCTTATAGCACGGCGCACTGATGGGCGTCATGCTCGATCGAGAAGAGCCTCTTCCCCCGGCGACCGAGCCCGGTCGTCGAGTTCGGAGTCGGCGGAGGCCGTTGCCCTCGTCCTCCGAAACCTCAGCCGTCGGTCCGCCTCTTGATTCCGCGCATCGGAGTGCGCGGCGGGTGGCTCCCGCGGATTCTACTCCTCTCCGATTTTCAAAGGCGACGAGCGGATCAGACGCCCATCCGCCTGACCTTCCCGTCCCTCGTCAGATTGTATCCCGCGGGCAGCGCCTCCTCGACGGCGGGTCGGTATCCCCTGACGCTCCAACCCTTCTCCAGGAAGTACTCCAGAATTTGAGTCCGGACGCGAGGTCGGTCCTCGGAGGCCAGATAGCATTCAAGCACCGCCTCTCGAGCCTTCTCCTCCGGATGCTCCAGGAGATACTGAATCGCCGCCAGGCGAACGTCGTCGTTCTCGTCGTCCAGGAAGACCCGTATGGTTTTCTCCAACTCGGGCGACCTAAAATCCCCCAGGGATCGAATCATCTCCACCTTGGGTACGGCGGTAGCCGGTGGGTTTTCCCGGAGAAAGAGCAGGATCCGGTTCATTTCCCCACAAAACTCGTCAGGTTCCAGAATCTCGCGCAGAGTTCGGGTCGGCCAGTAGACGAACCGCTGGTTCTTGAGGAATCTGATCAGAGGCGGTGCCGCATCCCTCCCGATGTCGGTCAGCCACCTGAACACCTCCTCTTTCTCAAGCTCATCTTGATTCGAGGGGGAAACATCGATGGTGAACCGCTCGAGGAGGGCGTCGAGGGCGGGCTCGGTCCCCATTTCAGCCAGCCGCTGGGCGGCGTTCTGACGGACCGAGGCATCCCCGTGGGGTTGTTTGACCTTCTTCCTCAGCTTTTGAATCTGTCGCTCGGGGGAAGCCCGGAAAATTGACCAGAAATCCATATATGCTCGCGCCGCAGCGAACAGTTTACGCGCTCGGGACTCTCATATCAAAGTTTTGCGCGGAGGACCAGTCGAGGACCACCTTGCCGAAGCTTCGGTTCTCCTCCAGGTAGCGATGGGCGGCCGCCACCTCGTGCCAGGGGAATACCCGGTCGAGAATGGGGCGTATCCTGCCCGTCGAGAAAAAAGGAAGCATCCTTTCACTGAACTCCCCCACCAGGGCGGCCTTCTCGAAAAGCGTCCGGGATCGGAGCGCCGTTCCTTTGACGGTCAGTCTCTTGCGGAGAATCACACCAAGGTCCGCCGTGACGCGGCTACCCGAGACCAAACCGACGACCAACAGCCGCCCCTTTTCGGACAGCAAAGCGAGGTTGCCCTCCCAGGCTGCTCCGCCGACCAGGTCCAGAACCGCGTGGACGCCGCGGCCCTCGGTGTATCGCCGGACCTCTTCGCGCCACCCCTCCGTCGACGAGGAGACCGCGAAATCCAGTCCGAGTCGCTGCGCTTTCTCTAGCTTTTCAGGGGACCGGCTGGCACCGATGGTGACGAGACCGCCCAGCTTCGCCAGCTGAAGGGCCGCCGTTCCCACGCCGCTCCCCACGGCGTGGATCAGCAGGGTTTCTCCCGGTAGAACGCGGAGCTGTGAGAAAAGGGCGTCGTAGGCGGTAAGGAATACCTCCGGGACGGCGGCCGCCTCGGGAAAGTCCAGATTGGGCGGGATGGGCATGGCCAAAGAAGCCGGCAGCGCCACCTTCTCGGCGCAGGCCTCTCCGGCCAGGAGGCCCATGACGCGGTCTCCTTCCCGAAAACCTCCCGAGGCACCCGGAGAGGCCTCAACTACACCGGCCAGCTCGAGCCCGGGGATAAGCGGGCTGATTCCGGGCGGCGGTGGATACAGCCCCCGCCGCTGAAGCAGGTCGGCGCGGTTGAGCCCGGACGCCCGGACGCGAACCAGCAGGGCTCCCGGCACGAGCGACGGCTCGGCAACATCCCGGATCTCCAGGACCGAGGGGTCTCCCGGTCGCGTGATGATCGCGGCCCTCATGGCGCCCATCATACCCGGAAGTTGTACGCCAAAGGGGGCGCCCAGGACACAACTGTTTGACCTTTGACCTGAAGTAAAGGTGCCGTCGGGTCAGGGTGAGGCGGGAGGATCGGCGGACCGATGGAGAACGAGGTCTCCCAGCCGGCAGTCCAGTTGCCGAGCCACCACCTCGCACTTGGCTTTGAGGAGGAAGAACACCTTCCTTTCGCCACCGGCCAGAGTCTCAAAGTTTCCCTGCCCTTTGGCGACGATCACGTCCGCCTCGCGGAACAGGCGGACGAACTCGTTGCCACAGTCCTCCAGGACGACGCCGGGGGCGTCGGAGCCGTTGTCGATCACCTCGACGATTTCCGTCAGCCCCACTCTCTCGGCGTCCTCCAGGGTGGCGTCGTTGAGGATTGGTCTTCCCCGCACGGCAACGGTCACCTTCTCCCTCGGAAGAAGCTCCAGGAGCAACTTATCGAAGACGATCTCCCCAGTGTTGTCGGCGATGTAGAGGACTCGCTCCGCTTCCCCCAGGGCCTTCCACAGGCCCTCCACGTCCCCCTTCAGTTCCTGGCTCAGACTGTCCTTAATGGCCGCGTGGAAATCTTCGGGCTTCACGTCTCGGTGGACCCCGACGTCGACGATATTGCCGGCCGCCGCCAGTTTCAGGGCTGTCTCGAAGGGGTGGGAAGACTCCCGGATCCGGGCTCGCGCCTCGGGGTAGGCCGCCAGCGCGAGGCGGTTGAAGGTCTCCTTGGCCTCGCGGTAGGGGTCATCCACCGGCAGAAGCGGGCGCATCAGGGCGTGCAGCCTCTGAGCCAGAACCGGGGCGGGCTGGTTCCAGTCCATCTCGGTGAGAGCCCGAAGCAGCCTGCGCATCAGGCGTTCCTGTTCTTCAGGCTCGTCGGTCACTCCCCTGACCAGGTCTACGGCCTGCCGAGCAAAGCAGGGAAGACAATCGAGCGACGTTCGCATGCCTGGAACAAACTGCAATCCTCGTGCCAGAAATGGACGGGATCCTTATTGGGTCGAGCGCGAGGGTGGAGAAGGACCGGTCCCCCGAGAGCCGAGAGGGGTGAAAGACGGCCATCCAGCCAGCCTTCCAGCCTGTCGTTCGTCCGGTCTCGACGAATCCTCGGGAGGATGCCCCCCGGTCTCCGCCCGACGGCCCTCCCTTCCGAAGAAATCCCACAATCCTCCGGTTGGCGCGGCCGCCTCGCGTAGTGCGATAATGCGGGCATGGTTCTCGTCCCCTGGTTGGGCCTTCTCGCCCTGATTGGGCTTGGGGCTGGGTCAATTGAGGATCCGCCTCTTCCGCTGGAGATGACGTCGGAGGAAAGGGACGCGGTGGTTCGACGGGGTGGCGAGTTAGCCGGGCTTCTTCAGCGAACCTTGGGCCAGGAGCTCCTTTCGGCGATTCGTGACGGGGGTCCCGTCCAGGCAGTGGAAGCCTGCGGACGGGTGGCCTTGAACCTGACCCGGGAAGTGGGCCGCGGGCATGATTTGAAACGGACGTCGCTCCGGTACCGAAATTCCGCGAACGCCCCCGACGGGCTGGAGCGGGAGGCTCTGGAGTTGTTCGCGGCGAAGGCCCGCGGGGAGCATCCCCCTTGGTACGCGGAGAAGTTCCGTCGAGAGGATCGAGTGTTTTTCCGCTACTATCAGCCCCTTTACGCGACGGGGCTCTGTCTGACCTGCCACGGCCCCGCCTCCGACTTGCCCGCGGCGATCCGGGACATCCTGAATAGACGCTATCCGGAAGACCGGGCGACCGGCTTCGGCGACGGCGATTTCAGAGGGCTGATCCGTGTAGAGATCTCGGCCGAAACTCTCCACCCCTGATCCCGCCTCGATGACTTGAGCGCGCCCCGTCGAGGTATCGCCTCCCGCCGGTTCGGTCTATCATGAGGTCTTGAGGCGCGGTATTGGCAAGGAGGAGTGACGATGTCTGAATTCCGAATCGAGAAGGACTCCATGGGGGAGATGCAGGTTCCGACGAACGCCTACTACGGGGCGCAGACGCAGCGGGCCGTCTTGAACTTCCCCATCAGCGGGCTGCGCCTTCCGCGTTCCTTCATTCGGGCGATGGGTCTGATCAAGAAGGCCGCCGCCGAGGTCAACGTCGAGCTGAATCGTTTGGATCCGGAGATGGCGAAGGCGATCGTTCAAGCGGCGGATGAGGTCATCGAGGGGAAGCTGGACGACCAGTTTGTGGTCGACGTCTTTCAGACCGGTTCCGGAACCTCCACCAATATGAACACCAACGAGGTCATCGCGAACCGGGCGGCCGAGATCCGGGGCGGCCGGATTGGAGGTCGCGAGGTTCATCCCAATGACCACGTCAACTCGGGGCAATCGAGCAACGACGTGATTCCCACCGCGATTCATATCTCCGCGCTGGAGGAAATCGAGCGGCGCCTACTTCCCGCCCTGGGAGGACTTCGGGATTCCCTGGCCCGCAAGGCGGGGGAGTTTGATTCCGTCGTCAAGATCGGGCGAACCCATCTGCAGGACGCGGTGCCCGTCCGCCTGGGACAGGAATTCTCCGCCTACGCGTCCATGATGGACCACGCCATTCGCCGCATGGAGGCGGTTCGCCCCCACCTGGCCGAGTTGGCGATCGGTGGGACGGCGGTGGGTACGGGCCTCAACTGTCCGGCCGGTTTTCCCGCCAAAGTGGTGGCCCGGATATCCGCCTGGACGGGGCTTGCCTTCCGCAGAGCCGAGAACCGTTTCGAGGCGCTGGCCTCCCGGGACGCCGCGGTGGAGGCCAGCGGCATGCTGCGCGGCGTGGCGGTCAGTCTCATGAAGATCGCCAACGATCTCCGCTGGCTCGGTTCCGGACCACGCTGCGGTATCGGAGAGATCCTCCTGCCCGCCACCCAACCAGGCAGCTCCATCATGCCCGGCAAGGTCAACCCGGTGATCCCCGAGGCGGCGACCATGGCGGCCGCGCAGGTTATGGGCAACGACGTGACCATC
This sequence comes from uncultured Acidobacteriota bacterium, assembly GCA_964422565.1. GTDB lineage: Bacteria > Acidobacteriota > UBA6911 > RPQK01 > JAPXNP01 > CAYRCA01. Next base: position 6,548 of record CAYRCA010000143.1, read on the forward strand.
GCAGTGGGGGGGCAGTCGGGCAACTTCGAGCTTAATGTCATGAAGCCCGTCATCGCCTACAACCTCCTCCAATCCATCGATCTGTTGACCAACGCCTGCAACGTGCTCGCCGAGAAATGCGTGGACGGGCTGCGTGCGGATCGGGAGCGGGCGCAGGAGATGGTGGAGAAATCCCTCGCCATGGTCACTTCGCTGGCGCCGCGTATCGGGTACGACCGTGCGGCGGAGATCGCCAAGGAGGCTTACGAGACCGGCCGCACGGTGCGGGAGATCTGCATCGAGAGGGAGGTTCTCCCTCGGGAGGAACTGGATCGGGCTTTGGATCCCTGGAGCATGACCGAGGGCGGATCGCGAGGATCGGGAGGATAGGGGGATCGGGAGAAGCGAGTCGCCATGAGATGCCGTGAGCGGAGCGCGGAAGGATTGATGCCATGGAGAAACGGATAGGCGAGCTGACGTTGCAGCTTCGCGCGGGCGACATCGCCGCCCAGGCGGATATCGAATGCGTGGTCAACGCGGCCAACGCCCAGTTGATGCCCGGCGGCGGGGTCGCCGGAGCGATCCACCGTGTGGCGGGTCCCGGTCTGGCGCGGGAGGGCCGTCCTCTCGCGCCCATCCGTCCGGGAGAAGCCGTCATCACCGGGGGGCACGGCCTTCCCAACCGATTTGCGATCCACTGCCTGGGACCAGTCTACGGTATGGATCGGCCCGAGGAGGAGTTACTGGCGAACTGTTATCGCAACGCCCTGCGGTTGGCGGAGGAGAGGGGCATTGGCTCGGTCGCGTTCCCGTCCATCTCGACCGGGGCCTTCGGCTATCCTGTGGAGGATGCCGCCCGCGTCGCCTTTCAGGCCATCATCCAGGCGGCGCCCTCGCTTAAATCGGTTCGGTTGGTGCGATTCGTCCTCTACGGCGAAGCCGCGCTGGGAACACACCGGAGGCTCCTGGAGGAGGTGCTCGGGCCGGAGGGACAGCAGGGGCGACATGGCCGGGACGCTCGGGAAGTTGGGTAATGAAACAACGGGAACGCGGATCGTATTCTACTGATGTGTGATGGCGGCCACAGAGGAGGATCTGGTCCAGCGGACGCTGGAGGGCGATCAACGCGCTTTTGAAGAGATTGT
>CAYRCA010000143.1:7681-9230 GCA_964422565.1 uncultured Acidobacteriota bacterium
TCGCTATCAGGGGTTGGTTTTGAATATCGTTTACCACTACCTGGGACGGAATAACATCGCTGAGGACATGGCCCAGGAGGTGTTTGTCAAGCTGTACACCACACTGAGCCGCTTTGACCGGAAGCGCTCACTGAAGGCTTGGATCGGAAAGATCACGGCCAACCAGTGCATCGACGAGCTTCGCCGCACAAGGCGGCAACGCGTGCAGCTCTTTAGCGACTTCGACGAACGACAGGCCGCCGGTGAGTTGTTGGCCCAGGTTCGGTCGCACGAGCCTCTGACAGAGGACCAGGCGGAAAAGGCCGAGAGACTCTTGCAGTATGCCTTGGCCCGTCTTTCCGCCTCCGAACGGATGGCTTTCGTGCTCCACGAAATGGAGGGTCTTCCCTATTCGGAGCTGGCCGCGACCATGGGAACCACGGAGTTGGCGGCCCGAATCCGGGTGAGCCGCTCTCGAAAGAAACTGCGGAAAGAGCTGGAGGAACTGCTCGATGAAGCCTGAAGGAAAAGGGGATGAACTGCTGAGGTGTCTGGTTCAGGCCACCCGGCGGGTCGAGGCCCCGCCCTTTTTTGCCGCCCGCGCGGCCGCTCGGGCCTTCAGCGCGCCTCGACCCTCCCTGCTGACCCTGGTTGAACGGGTCGCCCACAAACTGGTGCCTGCCTTCGCGACCGTCGCGGCTGTTTCGGTGGCCTTGGCTATCTGGTTCGACGAGCCGGACTATTCGGCTGGGCTCGCGCTCCTGACCGAGGACACCGTTGCGGAGCAGCGTCTTGTCGAAGACTACTGGGATTTTTGGGATTCCTTCGGCGCTCTGGAACCCGGGGAGAGATTTCTTGAGAATGCGGACTAAGGCCGCTCTGTGGCTGGTGCTGACGTTTCTGGCGGGGGCGGCGCTGGGGGGATCGGCGACCCTTTTCACCCTGCAAAGGGTCTCGCCCTCCGCCTCGGACTCCCCTCGCGTCTCGGAGCGGCAACCGCCCCCACCCGACCGGATCGCCGGGCGGATCAACCGGCGGGCCAATTTGAGCTTGAGCGAATCACAACTCGAGAGAATGGTGGAGATCCTGGCCGCAAGTCGAGACCGGGTGGACAGCGTCACAAGGGAATCGGGCCGCCGAATCGAGGCAATTCGAGAAGAAACCCGGCAGGAGATTCGCCAGATTCTCGACCCGGAACAACAGCTCAAGTTCGAACGTTATATGGAGGAGTGGCTGGAGCGACATCGTAGACGCCAAGCCCCGGACTCGGGTGAAAGACCGCCCACCCAGCAGGAGGGCCGGCGCGCCCCCGAGCGCGCCCCGTAGAATCCGCCCCCGGGCACTCGATCGTCGGGGTTCCCGAGGATGTCTCACCCAAAGACGCCAGGCCGCGAGCCACCAGGGGCGGGGTCGGACTTGGCTACTTTGCGGCTTGGTGTGAAATGACTCGGCTTCTTCCGCGCCACCACCGTCAGGGTGGCGTAACGACCCGTCCACGATTCCACCCAGGGAAGCAGGTGAAGAAGAGGCTTCAGAGGATAGTAGGGAAGCTCGCTACCCAGACGGTCCC
>CAYRCA010000144.1:0-4467 GCA_964422565.1 uncultured Acidobacteriota bacterium
TCAGCCTCCATGGTACGCGAAAGGGGTGATCTGAGTGGTGGCCATGAGCGGGGCGCACCCGACGGGTTGAAATGGAGCAGTGAGCAGACAGACAACGGCTAGCTGACCGTCGTGTGTCCGCTGGTTTCTTGGTCAGACGGGGGCTATTCGCCCGTCAGTCGCCGGTAGGCCTGCAGGTGCTGTAGCGCGGCCCTCTTATCGCCCCTCCGCTCCAACAGGCGGGCCAGGTTGAAATGCGCCTCCCGGAGTTCCGGATTCAGCCGCAGGGCCAACCGATAGGCGCTTTCGGCCTCCTCCTCCCGCTTCACATCCTCCAGCACGACACCCAGGTTATAGGCCGCCGTCGCGTGCCCGGGATGGGCCCTCAGGACCCGGCCAAAGCAGGCCTCCGCCTCGGGGTAGCGCCGCATTTCGTGGTGCAGACGCCCCAGATTCAAGAGCGCGTCGATGTGCCCCGGATCTCTCCGTAGCGCCTGTTCGTACGCCTCCACCGCCTCGCGGGGTAAGGAGCCTTCCAACTCACAGCCCAGACGGTACCAGTCCTCCGCGCGATGAGTCTCCGGATCCTCCGGTTCGGTGGAGTTTGCGGGCCGCAGGATCTCCACTTTGCCGGCAAGCTCGGCCAGGCCGAAATTCAGGAGCAGTTGCCCGGATCCGGGGAGCCAGGCCTCGGAACCGCATCGAACCGCGATCTCGCCGCCCCGTATCCAGATCTGAACCGCCGTCAGGGGGCGCCCCTCGGGCAGTTGTTCGGCAAGCCTCCGCAGACCTTTTCGGATCCGTCCTGCCGCCACCCCTTTCTCCAGCAATCCCTTGGCTGTCCGCAGCAACACCACGTCCTGGAAGGAGAATCGATACGCCCGGCCCTTTGCCCTTCTCGGCGAAACGAATCCGGAATAGACGAAATGCCGAACCCGGCGCGGCGTCAGGCTCAGGAGCCTGGCCACCTCGCGAGTCGAGTAGCCGCCGTCACCCGGCCGTTGGGCTGGATTCATTGCGGACATACTCCCGCAACTTGTCGCCGGCGGCGGAAAAAGTCAAGCGGGACTCATCGAGTGGCCGCCGCCTTTTCCGGTCTGCGGCCGGACGACTTCGGGGGTTTGCGGGCCTGCGAGCCTTCGGAAGCGGCCAGACTTGCCTTGAGCGCCTCCATGATATCGATCACCTGTGCCTTGGGGGCTTCGGCGGGCGCCGCGGCCACCTCTTCTCCCTGGATCTTTTGCTCGATCAGGGACAGGATCTCCTTGCGGGTCTTGTCCTCAAAGGCCTCCGGCCTGAATTCCTCCCTAGCCGTCTGGGAGATCAGTTGCCTGGCCAGTTCCAGCTCCGCTGGCTTCACCTCGGCGTCTCCCAGAGGAATGTCGTCGAAGGAGCGGATTTCGTCGGCATAGTAGAGTTGCTGCATAATCAAACCGTCGCTGAAGGGCCGAACCAGCACCAGATACTGCTTCCCTCTGGCCGAATACTGGGCCAGTGCCGCCCGATGGGTCTCGCGCATGGTCTGGGCCAGCAGCCGGTAGGGCTTCTCCCCTCCCTTGTCCGGGCCGAGATAGTAAGACTTCTCGTAGTAGATGGGGTCGACCTGGTCGAGGGGAACGAACTCGCAGATCTCGATGGCCTGTGTGGGTTTGACCAGGAGGGCACCCAACTCCTCCTCGGAGAAGAGTGCGTACTGCCCCTTGGCGAACTCGTACCCTTTGACGATCTCCTCGCGGGAGACGGCCCTGTCGCAGGTCGGGCAGTGCATCTGCTGTCTCAGACGGGAGCCGCACTCGCCATGCAGCTGGTTGAAGCGTATCGTCCCGGAGGAATCAATTGGCGTATACAATTTGACCGGAATAGCAACCAGGCCGAAAGAGATCGTCCCTGAGGCGATTGGACGGGAAGCCATGGGCGGTATGTTACCATTACCGGGGCGTACATGTCAGTAGATAAGTCCGCGCCCGACAAGCGTTTGTCGACTTACCTGGGCAGACGTTCCGCAGCCTTGACGCCCGAACCCTTCGGCCAGGACCTCCTCCACCGACCCGGCGCCTTCGTGGTGCAGAAACACGCCGCGCGAAACCTGCACTACGATTTGCGCCTCGAGCTGGACGGGGCGCTGCTCTCCTGGGCCGTTCCCAAGGGCCTTTCCCTGAGTCCCGCCGAGAAGCGGCTGGCGGTCCGCACGGAAGACCATCCCCTGGATTATCTGGACTTCGAGGGCGTCATACCGGAAGGGAACTATGGTGCCGGCGCCATGATCGTCTGGGATCGAGGGCGTTGGCTGGCTCTCGAGGATCCCCGCGAGGGGCTGAAGAAGGGCAAGCTTCTGTTCGAGCTCAGGGGATACAAGCTGGGCGGTGTCTGGACGCTCGTTCGCACGCGGAGAAGCGAAAAGGAGTGGCTGCTCATCAAAAAACCGGACGCCTGGGCCGACTCCGGGGAGGCAGCTGAGCTGTCGGAGCTTTCGGTCCTGTCGGGGCTGGGTGTCGAGGAACTGGCCTCCGCTTCCGAGAGGGCCAAGGGAATTCGCCGCCGGCTGGTCGATTGGGGCGCCGTCCGGCTGTCCGTCTTGCCGGAGGACCTCCGGGTCATGTTGGCGGAAACGCGCGAGAAGCCCTTCTCTGGCGCCGACTGGCTCTTCGAGCTCAAGTATGACGGCTTTCGAACGTTGGCGACACGGCGACAGGAGCTCGTCCAACTTCGATACCGTAGCGGCAACGACGCCACTCGGTTGTATCCCGAGATAACCCGGGCCCTGGCGGCCCTCCCCTTCGACCGGCTGGTCCTTGACGGTGAGCTGGTGACGCTCGATGAGCGGGGAAAGCCGAACTTCCAGTTGCTGCAGCAGCGGGCGCAGCGACGGCGTCCGCTCGATATCCAAGCCGGAACCGTCGAACTGCCCGCGACTCTTTTCGTCTTTGACCTGCTGATTTTCGAGGATCTAGACGTGCGGCCGCTACCCCTGCGGCAAAGGAAGGAACTGCTCGCCCGGATCGTCCCCCGCCGGGGTCCCATCCGGTTCGCAGAGCATTTCGAAGAGAAGGGACGGGAACTGTTCGATCAAGTTGTCCGCCTTGGACTGGAGGGAATTGTGGCCAAGAGGGGGGACGCGCCGTACCGAAGCGGGCGGCGTAGTGGGGACTGGCTCAAAATTCCGGCTCACCAGTTCGCCTGTTTCGTCGTCGTCGGTTTCACCGAGCCGAAAGGTGGGCGTTCCGGGTTTGGGGCGCTTCATCTGGCCGGGTTCGACCGGGGGAGGCTTCTTTACGTCGGCCGGGTCGGAACCGGCTTCTCCGATGCGGAGGTCGAGTCGTTGTTCGAAATGTTGGATGGCCTCCGACAACCCGACCCAGCCTGCGCCGGAACCACGCCCAAGGGCTCCGGGCACCACTGGGTGGAGCCGGTTTTGGTCTGCGAGGTTCGCTTCAAGGAGTTCACCGCCCAGGGCCAACTCCGCCAGCCCACTTTCGTTCGCATGACGCCGGAGACACCCATCACGGGCTGCCTCCTCCCGGTACGTGAGGAACCCGAGGCTTCCCCGGCGCCCAGGACCCGCCGTCCGTCCGTTCGTTTGAGCAACCTCGACAAGGTCCTCTGGCCGGAGAGAGGGTATACGAAGGGCGATCTCATCGATTACTACGAGCGGGTTTCGGCCTGGATCCTGCCCTACCTCCGGGATCGCCTGCTGGTGATGGACCGGTATCCGGACGGAATCCACGGCAAGTCCTTCTTTCAGAAGAATGTTCCCGGACATGTTCCGGAGTGGATCCGCACCGAGCAGGTTTGGTCCGAAGACGACACGAAAGGGAGCAACTACCTCGTCTGCGACAGTCGAGAGTCCCTCATCTACGTCGCCAACCTGGCCTCCATACCCCTGCACGTCTGGGGCAGCCGCGTCGCCAGCCTCCACCGACCCGACTGGTGCATTCTGGACTTGGATCCCACCGAGGCTCCGTTCGCACAGGTTGTCGAGGTGGCGGTCTCGATCAAGCGGCTGTGCGACCAGATGGACGCCCCCTCTCTTGTCAAGACGAGCGGCGGCAAGGGACTGCACGTGCTCCTGCCTCTGGGGGCCGCGTACAGTTTCGAGCAATCGCGACTCCTTGCGGAACTCATCGCGCGGATCGTCGTCCAGCGCCTGCCGGGCGTGGCTACGGTAGAGCGGCGGTTGGAGGGCCGGCAGGGCAAGGTGTATATTGACTATCTTCAGAACGGGTACGGGAAGCTCTTGGTTTCGCCGTTCTCTGTCAGACCGAATGGGGAGGCGCTGGTTTCGACGCCGCTCACCTGGGGTGAGGTTGACCAGAAGCTTGACCTTCGTGATTTCGACCTCAAGACGGTGCCGAGTCGAATAGAGGGGACGGGGGAGGACCCCCTGGCGCCGATCTTCGAGTTGACGGCGGATCTGGCGGCCTTGCTGGAGCGCCTCGAGGAGGAGATCCGGAGGCTGTAGGGAGAGTGGCGGGGCGGGTTTCGCATCTC
>CAYRCA010000144.1:4477-9228 GCA_964422565.1 uncultured Acidobacteriota bacterium
TCTCTTGGGTTCTGAATTTCATGGAGACGGATCATGGAACCAGTCAGGTGGGGCGTTCTGGGAGCCGCCAAGATCGCCGTGGAGAAGGTGGTCCCGGCGATGCAACGGGGGAAGCATTGCCGGATCGAAGCCATCGCGTCGAGGGATCCGCGGAAGGCGGAGCGGATGGCCGGGGAGCTGGCGATACCACGATGGTATGACTCCTACGAGAAACTGTTGGCGGATTCCGAGATCGAAGCCGTCTACATCCCACTTCCCAACCACTTGCACGTCCCCTACAGCGTCAAGGCCGTCCGGGCCGGCAAGCACGTACTCTGTGAGAAGCCGTTGGCGCTTTCCGCCCTCGAGGCTCGGGAACTCATCCGGGCGCGGGAGGAAACGGGACTCTTGATTCAGGAAGCGTTCATGGTCCGCAGCCATCCCCAGTGGCTTCGCCTTCGGGATCTGGTTCGATCCGGACGGATCGGGGAACTCCGAGCCATTCAGGGAGCTTTTTCCTACTTCAACACCGATGTCGAGAATATCCGAAACATTCCGGAGTACGGGGGAGGAGGGCTGATGGACATCGGCTGCTACCCGATTACAACCTCCCGTTTCGTCTTGGGTAGGGAACCGGAACGGGTGTCCTGCCTGATCCAGAAAGATCCTCGTTTCCGGGTGGACCGGCTGGCCTCCGCTGTCCTCGACTTCGGGGACGTTCAGTCCTCCTTTGTTTGTGCGACCCAGATGGTTCCCTATCAGCGGATGCAGTTTCTCGGCTCGACGGGTCGGATCGAGGTGGAGATCCCCTTCAACGCGCCGCCGGACCGGTCCTGTCGCCTCCTGGTGAGTGGAGGAGATCTCTTCGGACGCGATATCGAGATCGTTGACATCCCGACCTGCAACCAGTTCACCATCCAGGGCGACCTGTTCTCCGAGTGCCTCCGCACCGGCGCTGCGCCCCCGGTCAGTCTGGAGGACTCGGTTGGAAACATGGCCGTGATCGACGCCCTCTTTCGTTCCTCGAAGAGCGGGATGTGGGAGCCGCCCGCCCGGCTCCAGGTCTGACCCCCGACGGCGAGGGGGAGGACATCCACCCTCCCGGGATTGGGCCGCCTAACGATCCCAAATGAGCCGCGCACCACAGCGGCAGGAACGCACAGACCGGCGGACGCGGCGGATCCACATGGGTCTTCGTTAATAGTTAAGTTAGCTGTGGAGAGGCTCCTTTGCACCAGCGGTCGTCAGCGGGTAGACTCTCCTCGGTAAACGCCCATGCGAGGATCACCGCCATGACTGCACGATCTCTTCTCCCTCTCTTTGTTGGGTTGCTCACACCCACGGGATTGACGGCTCAGACCGACCTGCCGGTGTATGTTGTGAAGAAGGTGACGACACCGATCAAGGTGGACGGACACTTGGACGATCCGCCGTGGGAGCACATCCCGGTGATCGGCCCTTTTCATGACAACCTGACCGGCGCGGAGGGTTCGCCCAAGACGCTGGCTCGCGTCGCCTATGACGACGAGTATCTCTACTTCGGCTTCGAATCGTGGGACGAGAACATCTGGGCCACGTTCCGGGAGCGCAATCAGCATCTCTGGCTGGAGGAGGTGGTGGAGGTCTTCCTGCAACCCGACCCCAACCACCCGAATTATATCGAGTTGGAGGTGAATCCTCTGGGGACCCTGCTCGACATCTATCTTCTCGATATTCGCAAGCCCCTGCGGTACGAAAGCTGGAACTCATCCGAGATCCAGTGGGCCGTGCAGGTGGACGGGAAGGTTAACGGTCAACCGGGCGACCGCAAGTGGACCTGCGAGATCGCCTTCCCGTTGGCCGACGCGGTCACCGCCCCGAACCTGCCTCCCGAGCCGGGCGACCGCTGGCGGATGAACCTGTATCGAATCGAAAGGATCCCCGAACCGGCGTCCCTGGCTTGGTCGCCCACGCTGAAGCGGGATTTCCACGTTCCCGATCGATTCGGATACATCGAGTTCAGCGCCGAGTCTGTCCCCTGATCGCCGGTCGGACCGGGTTCCTCGTTCCTGGTTCCTCGGTACCACGACCCGGCTCACTGGCTCGCGGGGCGCAGAGGCTTGCAGGCTCCGAGGAACGAGCAACCACAAGCCCCGGACTCGGGAACTCTCGCCCCCCTCCTTGGGTCTACTCCTCGAGGCCAAATCCGGTTAGTAGAAGCTTGGGTCTGGTCAGCCACTGGAGAACGCCCGCACCCGGTCGGCACTCCGACCAGGTTGGCGCCGGTACGGTCACCCAGGCGAGGGCGGCCGTCGGGAGGCGGAAGTTGCCTCCCCCAACGAGCAGGCTCAGGAAGTTCTCCCAGGAGGGATTGTGGCCGACCAGGAGAATCCGGTTCAGTTCGTTGTCGATCTCGGCCAGGTAGTCGAGCAGGGCTTCCGGCTCGGCCAGGTAGAGCTTCGGGCTCGTCTCGACCGGACACTCCCATTGACCCGCCTCCGCGGCGAGTCGTGCCGTCCGGGCCGCCCGCTCCGCCGAGGAGGAGAAGACCCGGCGGGGAATCAGGTCGACCCGCCTCAGAAAGCGGCCCACGAGTTGGGCCGCCCTCACTCCGCGGGGAGCGAGCGGACGATCGTGATCCTGTCGATACTCGACGCCCCAGTCAGACTTGGCGTGGCGAAGCAGCCCCAGTTCCCTCATGGCGTCCTCCGACGTCACCGTGAACGGCCGGCCCGTCCGGTTGACCCGGTCGCCCGGACCCTCCAGGTGGGGAGCGAACCCGCGTTTCTGCTAAACTGGACAATCATCCTGTGGCAATTCAAGAAGTTATGAGTGCCGGCCGGAGGCTTCATGGCGACGACACCTACCAATCCCGCCAAATCGGACCTGAAAGCGGCTCGCCGGATCGGCGGCACACCCAACCTGAACCACCCGACCTACTATATCAACCGGGAACTGAGTTGGCTTGAGTTCAACCGCAGGGTGCTGGCGGAGGCGCTGGATCGGTCCAATCCACTTCTCGATCGGGTGAAGTTCCTCTCCATCTTTTCCAGCAACCTGGACGAGTTTTTCATGATCCGAGTCTCGGGTCTGAAGCAGCAGTTGACCCGGGGAACGCTCAAACCTCCGCCGGACGGGTTGACGCCGGCCCAGCAACTGGCGAAGATCCGGGAGCGCCTTCTCCCCATGCTCCAGACCGCCTCCGCCCGCTTGCGGGACGACCTGCTGCCCGCGCTTTGCGCACAGGGGGTGCGTGTTGTCTCCCACCACTCCCTCAAGAAAAAGCAGGTCAAGGCGCTGCGGCGGCATTTCGAGCGGGAGGTGTTCCCGATCCTGACACCCCTCGCCTTCGATCCGGGCCATCCCTTCCCCCACATCTCCAGCCTGAGCGTCAACCTGGCGGTGGTCGTCAACGATCCCGGGTACGGCAAGCGCTTTGCCCGCCTGAAGGTCCCCCACGTCCTGCCGCGCCTCCTCCGAGTGCCCCCCGAGAGTCAGGCCGAAAGCACCGAAAACCTCGGCTTGGACGACCTGGCCTCCACCGAGTTTGTCTGGCTGGAGGGTGTGGTGGCGGCAAATCTCGATCTACTTTTTCCGGGCATGGAGATCATCGCGGCCTCCCCCTTCCGGGTGACCCGCAACGCGGATGTGGAGATCGAGGAGGACGAGGCTTCGGACCTCCTCGAGGTCACCAGGGAGATGGTCGGTCAACGTCACTTCGGCTTCGCCGTTCGGCTGGAAGTGGATGACCAGATGCCCGGGGAGTTTCTCAACATTCTGGCGAGCAACCTCGATCTGGCGCCCTATCAGATATACAGCACGGACGTGCCGGTCGGCTTGGCCGACCTGATGCAGTTGACCGCGCTCGACCGGCCCGATCTGAAGGAGGCCCCATTCAAGTCGATGGTCGCCCCGGTTCTTGCGACGGAGAAGAATCTCTTTGGAGTAATCCGGCACCGCAATCTGCTCTTTTATCACCCCTACGACAGCTTCAGTCCCGTGGTCGATTTTGTAAGGCAGGCGGCCCGTGATCCCGATGTGCTGGCCATCAAGCAGACGCTCTACCGCGTCGGGCCCAACTCCCCGGTGGTCCGGGCGCTGCAGGAAGCCCGGGAGAACGGCAAACAGGTGTCGGCCCTGGTTGAGCTCAAGGCACGTTTCGACGAGGAGAACAACATAGAGTGGGCCCGCGAACTGGATCAGGTTGGCGTCCATGTTGTGTATGGTCTGCTCGGCTTGAAAGTGCACGCCAAGATGTGTCTCGTCGTGCGCAAGGAGAGAGACGGCATCGCCCGCTACGTTCATTTGGGGACGGGCAACTACAACCCGGTGACCGCCCGGGTCTACACGGACCTCGGGCTTCTGACCTGTGACCCGCGGATCGCCGCCGACGTCTCGGACCTGTTCAACGCGCTGACTGGATACTCCAGGCAGAGGAAGTATCACAAGCTGCTGGTCGCTCCGGGAGGGATGCGGGAGGCTCTGATCGGTAAGATTCGTCGGGAGATCGATGTCCATCGGAAGGAAGGTTCCGGCTTCCTGGCCTTCAAGATGAACTCGCTGGTCGACAAAGCGTGCATCCGCGCCCTGTATCAGGCGTCCCAGGCCGGGGTGAGGATCGAGCTTCAGGTGCGGGGCATCTGTTGTCTGAGGCCGGGAGTCCCCCGCGTCAGCGAGAACATCACGGTGACATCGATCGTGGGTCGTTTTCTGGAGCACACCCGCATCTTCTACTTTCACAACGGAGGCCGGGAGGAAATCTATCTCGGCAGCGCCGACTTGATGCCTCGGAA
>CAYRCA010000145.1:0-9121 GCA_964422565.1 uncultured Acidobacteriota bacterium
TCGGCGTCAAACAGGACCGGATCGTCAACGTCACCCTCGTCGTCGCGGCCCTGAGCAAGCTCGTCATTCCCGTCTCCTGCGTGGAGCAGGGCCGCTGGAGGTGGAAAGGCCGGCGTTTCGCGGCGGGCGGGTTCGTCTATCCGAGCCTGCGCCGGGAGAAGTTCGGCCGCGTTTCGGAAAGCCTGCGGGCGGGGCGCGGCTTCCGCTCCGACCAGGGCGAAATCTGGAGCGAGCTGGCGGCCAAGTCCGCCCGAATGGGTGTGCGAAGCGAAACCGGCGCCATGCGGGACATGGCCGAGCGCGCGGCCGTCGATCCCGGCGAGATCGAGGCTCGATTCCCCCATCGGGCGGGCCAGATCGGATATCTGGCCTTCATTCGCGGCGGATTCGCGGGCGGAGACGTCTTTCCCTCCGAGGAGATCTCCCGACGGAAGTATCCCAAGCTGGTGCGCAGCCACCGGCTGGATTCCGTCGATCCCGGGGCCGAGTTTCCCCCCATCGGAGCGGAGGAGATCCTGCCCGAGATCGGGTCCTGCGAGGCGAGGCCCGTCGAAACCGTCGGCGAGGGACGGGAGGTCCGTTTCGAGAGCCCGCGGCTCCAGGGGGCGGTCACGCTGCTCGGGGACCGACTGGTCCACCTCGAGGTCTTCCCCCGAATGGAACGGGGTCCCCGGGCTGGACGACGGCGCGGGCCCGTTGTTTACTGAGAGGAACCGCGCGGGAGGGGGCGACGCCGCGACCGGCGCGACACCCGCGCGGGGCGGGACGACGGGGCGGACGAGACAGCAAGGGAGCGAGGCGATGGGCAATACCCCGGGGACGATCCTTCTGACCTTTACCGGATTTCACGATCCCTACGGGCAGGGCCCCGTGGAGGGCAGCCGCCAGCCGGGGCCGATTCTCAGCCTTCTCGGCGAGCGGCCCTTCGCCCGCGTCTATCTTCTCTCCACCCCCGCGATGGCGGAGGAGACGGAGCGCACCGCCGAGGCCGTCCGGGAACTCCATCCCGGAACGGCCGTCTCGGTCCGCCACCTGGCCCTCCCCGATCCCACCGACTACGGGGCCATCCTGCGCGAGGTCCGCGGGGTGCTCCCCGAAATCGCCGCATCCCCTTTCGAGGAGATCTGCGTCGCCACGGCCTCGGGAACGCCCCACATGCACGCCTGCTGGATGCTGCTGGCCTCCTCCGGAGAACTGCCCGCGCGGCTGCTGCACGTGCGGCCTCCCCGTTTCGTCAGCCGAACCTCGCCGCTGGTTACCGAGGTGGATCTGTCCGTCGACGAATTCCCCCGGTTCGACGCCGGCCGGGTCTTGGCGCGCATGGAGGCGGCCGCGCCGGTTGAGCCCGACCTTTCGGTGCTCTGCGAGGAGGCGGGCATCGTGGGGGACGACCCCGCCTTCGTCGCCGCGCTGGAGCGGGCCGTGGCGGTCGCGCCCTACCACGAGCCGGTCCTGATCCAGGGGGAAAACGGCAGCGGCAAGGAAATCGTCGCCCGGCTGATCCACCGGATGAGTCCCCGGTCGGGAGAGCCTCTGGTGACGGTCAACTGTTCGGCGATCCCCGACGAACTGGCCGAGAGCATCCTTTTCGGTCACGCGAAGGGGGCCTTCACCGGCGCCGTTCGAGACGAGCCCGGCAAGTTTCGGCGCGCCGACGGGGGGACGCTGTTCCTCGACGAGGTGGGCGAACTGTCGCCCGCGATCCAGGCCAAGCTGTTGCGGGCCGTCGAGAACCAGGTCATCGAGCCGCTGGGCGAGGGCCGGGAGGTGAAGGTGGACATTCGGCTGGTGACCGCCACCCACCGGAATCTGGCCGGCCGCGCCGAGGAGGGGACGTTCCGAACCGACCTCTACTACCGGCTCCGGGGCGCCCGGATCGAGATCCCGCCCCTGCGCCGGCGCCGAGGCGACGTCTCCCGGTTGGCGGTCCATTTCCTGGAGCGGTTCGGGAAACGCTACGGCAAGCGCTGGGTCTTCACGCCCGAAGCCTTGCGGCGCCTGCAGCACCACGACTGGCCCGGTAACGTCCGCGAGTTGGAGCACGCGGTTCGCGAGGCCGCGATCCTGTGTCGGGGAACCAGGATCGAACCGGAACACCTGGAGCTGCTCCCGGGGACTCGGGACGGCGGGATCCCCGAGCCCCATCACGGCTTCTCGCTGGAGGGCTATCTGAGCGAAACCCGGCGAAAGCTGTTCGAACGGGCCCTCGAAATCGCCGAAGGCAACCAGGCCGAAGCCGCCCGTCTGCTCGGCGTCAGCCCGGCGGCGGTGTCGAAGTATGTGAGATCCGACAGGCGGGATTCGCCGTGACCGAGGGCCGTCCCAGGTCGGGCGCCTCCGCGCATCTTTTCGTGCCCCGGGACAAACTTGGGCGCGGCTGGGCCGCAGTTCATAGGAAAGCGCCGATCGGCCAACCTTCCGCGGTTGGGGCGGCCGGCCTCATGGCGGACCGGGTGCCCTACTCGCGTAGAACCACGCTCAGGAGGCCGCTGTTGACCGTCAGTCCGCCCGATTCGCCGTAGTCGATAAATCCGTGCTTTCTGAATTTATTCATGAAATGGCTGACTCTCGATCGGGTGGTGCCGACCATCTCGGCCAGATTCTCCTGAGTGATTCTGGGGAGCACGGGTTCGGATTTGCTCTCTTTTCCGAAATGGGAAAGCAGTAGGAGGATCCGGGCCAGACGCTTTTCGCTGGAGTTGAAGAGCTGATCGACGAGATCCGCTTCGAAGCGGACGTTGCGCAACAGCAGGTGCCTGACGAACATTTCCGAGATCTCGTGCTGTTCGTGGAGGAGGTCTTTCATCAGTCGCCTCTCCAGCCGGGCAAGACTGCAATCGGTCAAGGCGACAGCGGTCGACATGCGCAATGGCTGGCCCGCCAAGCTCCCCTCGCCGAAGAAGCTACCGTCGTCGAGCACCGCGATAATCGCTTCTTTGCCTTCCCGGGAGGTAACCGCGAGCTTCACTTTCCCCTTCCGGAGAAAGAACACCGAACCCGCGGGTTCTCCCTCCCGGAAGATGGTGCGGTTCGCGCCGTATTCCACAGCGTGCGCCTGCGGGACACGAGACAGAAACTCCCCCCAATCGATGGCGGGACGCTCCATACTCTTCGCCATCAGAGGCCTCCTTCCGCCCAGCTCGGGGCCCATCCCTTGGCGAGCCGTCCAGTCTCGGATTTCCCGACAGGCCCGACCCGCCTGCACAGCCGCACAGATTCGATTGTACACCCCCGGAGAGTGTGCATGCAAGGCAAATTGACAGGCAGCAGTGCTGACGCATGCCCCTATGTCTGGGAGGCGAAGGGCGGGTTGAATGAGCCCACCATGGGTCTGAGGGGCGGTTTCGGAGCGTCCGGAGAGGAACGATCGGCCGGAGAGTGGAGCAACGAAGTGCCGGGGGCGGTCTGACGACAGGCGGGGCCGATAGGCCGCGCTTTTTTGGGTTGTGGGGTTGGGGGAAAGGCGAGGTTCACTCCAAGCGGAGTTGGTAGGCGGAAGCGAGGCGGTGTCGGATGTGTTCGGGATCCAGCCAGGGACCAGTGAAGGTCTCGCGCAGGAATCGGATCGAACCGCGGGCTCCTCGGGAGCGGACGATCTTAGCCAGCCGGGCGGTGTTCTGGACCAGAATGTTGACCAGGTGCCCCAGGCGCATGAGGTAGTGGTAACCCCTCATGGCGTTCCAGTCGTGCGAAAAACAGTGTTCGTACCGATAGCCGTGACGCTTCTCCACCAGGATGGAGCTCTCGATGGCCCAACGGTGGCGGGCCCCCAGGTTGCAGCGTTCGTGGACGTTGTCCCGACTCAAGGGGTGGCTGGAGATCCAGGCGTGGCGGGAGGTTTTGGCGACGATCCGGGCCGAATCGGGGTCCACCTCTTCCCAGCCTTCCTCACAGACGACCACGTGGAGGATCTGTTTTTTCTTCTCGTTGGGGCCGTAGTAGTATGCAATGTCGTTGACCCACCAAAAGCGCTGCCTTCGGTTTCCCCAAACGCGGTGCAAGGACTTCGGGGGTTCCAGCTTGGCGAGGCCGGCCACCTCCGCCCAGACCGAAGGCAGGGAGTCATCGGGCAGGACGATCATGAACCGCCAGTTGTACTCCCGACACAGTTCCACCAGGGGCCCGTTGGGATAAAGCCCGTCCAGCAACAAAAGCACGGGCAGACGCGGAAAATGAGCCTTCAGCCGGGCCGCCAGCCGCCGGAAGGCCTTCAGTTCACTGTCCTGCCTGCTCTCCTCCGAGTCCCCCTCCGGGTAGCTGAGGAATTCGCTGAGCAAGGGGATCGTCAGCCCGTTGGCGAAGGCCAGGTTCGCCTCCAGCACGTAGACGTAAGACTGCGTCTTCTCCTCTTCTTCGGACCTCCCCACTTTCCGCCGCAACCACTCCTCGGCGGGAGCCTGCCGACGGGTCAGCTTCTGGGTGCCGTCGACGGCGATCGGATAGAGGCTCCCGATCAGGTAACGGGAAAACTTCTTCCCGCGGATGAAGCGCCGAATCAGTTCGATGAGGGCCGCTTCCAGCTGATCCACTTCGATCCTGGCCAGCAGCCGGTTGAGGGTGTCCTGATGGGGGAGGTCCTCCAGTTCGGGGAAGAGCAGCTTCAGGTTCTCCCGAAACATGGGCAGCGTCATCTGCCGGTTGGCTTCCCGCCGCGAGGCCATCTGAAAGACGAAGCTGAGCAAACCGTAGATCATCACCACCGTGAGCTTGTGCCGGAGCGTCTTGGGGTTGCGGGGATCCGGAATGCGGCACAAGCGCCGCAACAGCGTGGGCAGCAGCGAACGGAAGACCTTGATCTGCTCCTCGGCCGCTTCCCGACGGGCCGCTCGTTCCTCCTCGACCGTCTCCCATTCACTCTTGCGGTTGGGCAGCGTTGTCCGGGCGGCGGGCGCCAGCCCTTGAGCGGATTGGCGACGTCGCAGCTCCCGGCCGACCCGCCTTCTCTCCCGCCGGAGTCGTTGGATTTCTTCTCGCCGGGGGCGACGGCCGGGCTTACCGATGCTCCCTCCTCTCGCCGCACAAGTGAGCGCGAAAATCCGCTACCAGCGGATAGACGAAAATCGTCTTGGGCGTGGACGGGTATCGGGTGTGGCGGTCCATTCTTCCCCGTCCGGTCGTCACCCCCAGCCGGATCCAGTTGGCCGCCCGGTAGCAGGTTCCTCGATGGCGCTCCGCCTCCACAAAGGTTTCCAGCAGCACCGGCCGGTAACCATAGCGTTGCCCCCAATCGTGCCCGATCCGACGAACGGCCAGAGACAGGACCTTGCTGGCCAGGTGCCGCACTCGCACCCAGGGAAAAATCAAAAATCGGGTGTTGTTCACCACCCGGTTCAATCGTTGGGCCCGCTCTCGCGGGGTCCAGCCGATCCATTGATCTCGCTCGGCCAGCGCCCAAGCCGAGGCCGCAAACAACAAACCTCCCAACCGGCGCCCGCGGCCGTCCACGATGAAATAACGCTGATGGGCGCCGAAGGGCCGTTTGTAACCCAACGGGTGATAACGCTCCACGTACTCGTTCCACAGCCGGATGCCCGATCGACCCCGCACCGCCTCCAAGCCGACGGGGGCAAAATCCCCCACCGAACCCACCAACTCCGGCTCCGGATCCGTTGCCGCTCCCACCCGCACCTCTTCCTTGCCCCGGCGCCCCCGGATCTTCGCCGGCAGCTTCAGCCAACCCAGGGCCTCAAGCTTCTCCAAGGCCTTGGCGCAGGACTCCCACTTGTGGCGGCCCGCGGGCGTCAGCCACCCCAGATGCTCGCAGATCGTGTGCGCCAACTCGTAGCGACTCAACTTCGGAAACAGCCGCGCCGTTTCCCGGATGTCTCGGATTTCCCGGGCGCTGAACTCACGCCCGCATAGAAAGATCGACGCTTGCGATTCGCTCCCCGTGTGGTTCTCCTCCATGGCCCCACACTATCTTGGCAAACCGCCACGTCATTGTCCAGTCCTTTTTTGCGAAAAAATTCTTTCCCCTACCTTCGGAGGTCCCCTATGAATCGGGATTCCTTTGACCGTGCGTCAGCGCTGGACAGGCAGGCAAATTGAACTGGCCGAAACCGGCCCACTCGGCGCATCACCCCCCGCTCCCGAATCCGTTCGTTAGCGCGCATCCAGGATCAGGTCCTCCAGCCGCCGGGCAAACCCCTCCAGTGCTCCTCATCCAGACGTTGATTGATGGTATTGCTCGTCGACGCGGAAAACGCCAAGCCTACGGATGAGAGGGAGCAATTGTGACCGAACGTGTGAGCAGTACTGAACTGACCTCGCCCATACGGCGGAACTATAATCAAGCTCAGCGATGAGGAATCGCATGGCGGAGTTACCTGCCCGTGGACACCCATGCGTTCCAAAAATCTCTATTAGGAGATGCAGTATGCCCTTGATGCAACTTGTGGTCATTTTGGTAGTGGTTGGAGTTATACTGTGGTTGATTAACAACTTCATCCCCATGCAGAGTTCCATCAAAAGAATTCTGAATGTGGTGGTAGTTATCGTCGTGGTTTTGTGGCTCCTGAACCTTTTTGGCATTTTCAGTTCTTTCGGAGGAATCCACGTGGGGATATAAACCTCCTCGGTTCGGGCGAGCGAGGCTGCATGCTGAGCCGATGTTGAATACCTGGCAAGCATTCGGGATGTGAGCACTATTGACCGGACCTGTGAGCTGTGCCGAACAGACACGCCAGCGACACCAGAGTATAAACAACCAAGAGAACGAAAAACGGGTGACGCCGACGAAGCTCGGAGCGAATCATCAACGATTGAGGTTCAGCGATGAGGCGGGGTTGAGATCACCCACCACTTTAAGGAGATATCTAATGAAACAGAAAAGGCTAATGAGAGTTGGAATTGTCTGCCTCAGCACGGGAGCGTTGTCGGCGGGGATGTTGTTTGGGGCGGATGAAGCGGAAGCGGCGGCCACCCGGTTAACGACGTCGGCCGCAGTCCTGAGGGAGGTCATGGCGACGCCCGATCAAGCCATACCGGAAGACTTGCTCGCCAAGTCGACCTGTATTGTCATCGTTCCGGGAATGAAAAAGGTGGCATTTGTTTTTGGGGGCCAATACGGCAAGGGCTTCATGCTGTGCCGCCTGCCCTCCGGCAGCGGGTGGTCCGCGCCGGCGGCCATGATGATCGAAGGCGGCAGTTTCGGTTTTCAAATCGGAGCCTCGGAGACGGACATCATTATGCTGGTCATGAATGAACGTGGCGTTGAGAAACTCCTCTCGAGCAAGTTCACTCTGGGTGCCGACGCTTCGGTGGCGGCCGGACCGGTGGGCCACACCGCCTCGGCCGACACGGACCTACAACTGCAGGCGGAGATCCTGTCCTATTCCCGCTCCCGAGGGGCGTTTGCGGGTGTTTCCTTATCGGGTGCCACGCTGAGGCCGGACAATGATACAAACGCCGAGCTGTACGGCGGTGAGTTGACGAACCAGGAAATCGTCTCCGGCACGACCAAGGCCACATCAGCCGGATCCGAGTTAATGGCACAACTGTCCGAGTTTTCCATTAAAAAGAAAGATTAATAGGGTGGACTGTACCTGAGACGGAGTAGACAACCCCCGGGATAAAGCCCCGCCCGGGGGTTCGAGTTTCCGCCTCCCCCGGCGTCCCTTCAAGGGATGAGAGGGAGCAATTGTGACCGAACGTGTGAGCAGTACTGAACTGACGGCACCAATACGGAGACATTATCATCAAGCTCAGCGATGAGGAATTTACCTTCGCTGTGAAAAAGGAGATTTTACATGCTTTACACTCTTATCATAGTTTTGTTGGCGTTATGGCTTCTGGGATTTTCCATGTCATTGGGAGGTAATCTAGTCCACGCTCTGCTGGTCATCGCAGCAATTATATTTCTGTTCAACGTACTCGGTGGCAGTCGACGGTTGAACTGAAATCTGAAGCTTGTATTTCAACGGGGGCGGGCCCACTTCGACCTTGGCCTCGAAGCCCGGTAGATCAGTCTGATTGATGCCACCGGGGTATCGATCAATAAGGAAGTGTGAGAAATGCGCATGCGAAGTACGTTTTTGATGTTATTAGGCTTATCCTGCGCCTTGATTTCCGCGCAGGCGCCGCAGGCCGCGAACCCGACACAGCAGTCGTTGCACGGCCAGCCCGGCGGTTCGAACCCCGTCTATCGGGCCACGGTGACGGAGCGGACCATGAAGGCCATAAACTACCTGCACCGCAGTGGCTCCACAAAGATTGATTTCCGCGGCACCGAGCTTCTGCCGGCGGCCCGCGGCGAGGCCAGAGTGAACAGCAAGCAGGGCTACATGGAGATCAAAGCGAGATTCGATGGGCTGCAACCGGCCACCCGGTACGGGGCCGAATACCTCACCTACGTGCTCTGGGCGATCACCCCGGAAGGCCGAACCTCCAACCTGGGCGAGATCCTTCTGAAGAAATCGAGGAGCAAGCTCAACGTAACCACGCAGTTGCAGGTCTTCGGCCTTGCGGTGACGGCGGAGCCTTACTTCGCGGTGACCATGCCGAGCGACCTGGTGGTGATGGAGAACGTGGTGCGCGCGGACACAAGGGGCAGGATCGAGGCGATTGACGCCAAGTTCGAATTGCTGAAGAGGGGCGAGTATGAGCGGTTGGCGAATCCTTTGGCGCTGAAAGGCGATCCAAAGGTACCGCTGGAACTCTACGAGGCGCGCAACGCGGTTCAGATCGCTCGCGCCGCCGGAGCGGACCGATACG
Organism: uncultured Acidobacteriota bacterium; assembly: GCA_964422565.1. Classification (GTDB taxonomy): domain Bacteria; phylum Acidobacteriota; class UBA6911; order RPQK01; family JAPXNP01; genus CAYRCA01. The sequence continues at coordinate 8,713 of CAYRCA010000145.1, forward strand.
CTTCCGACACCTTCGCCAAGGCCGAAAATAGCTTGCGGCGGGCCGAGGCGTACCAGGCGCGCAAAGCGGGGCGTAAACCGGTAACGATGACCGCGCGGGAGGCCGTGCAGACCGCGGAGGATTCCAGGGCGATCGCGGTGGAGCGTCAGGAGGAGGAGCGTCTTGCGAGCGAGCGCCAGGCGGGCGTGGAGCGCGAAGCGCTAGCCAAAGCGGATGCCGAGAACGAGGCGCGCCTGAGGGCGCGGGCGGAGAGTGACCGGAGGATAGCCACCGACCGAAGGGCGCGTGCCGAGGCGGAACGGAACGCAGCCCAGGCTGAAGCCGCGGTTGTCAGACTCGAGGCCGAGGCGGCGCGAGTCGCCGCTCGGACAGAGGCCGATCGTGTCGAGCGCGAGAACGCCGCCGAGCG
>CAYRCA010000146.1:0-9089 GCA_964422565.1 uncultured Acidobacteriota bacterium
GAAAGAAGACACCGATCTCCGAGGAGCCCAGGGTCCGGGCCGCGTCCTCCAGGGAGGGACTGACGCCGGCGACGGCGGAGCGGGTCGCCTGGACCATGAGAGGCAACCCGACCACCGCCGACGCGACGGCCGCCGCCGGCCAGGTGAACAAAAGGTCCAAGCCGAGCCACTCCTTGATGGGGCCGCCCCGGCCGAGACCTAGGAGAAGGTAGTAGCCCACAACGCTGGGTGGAAGCACCAAGGGAAGGAGAATCACCGTCTCCAAGATGAGGCGGCCGCGAAACTCCACGCGTGCCAGCAGGACACCGAGAGCCAGGCCCGTGACGAACAGGATCGTTGTTGCCAGCGCCGTCACCTGCAGAGAGAGCCGCATCGGTTCCCAGACGGCGTCGGGGATCATAACCCGGCCTCCTCCGGCAGGTCGAAGCCGTACTTCTCCATGACCGGCCGGCCGATCGGTCCGTTGATGAATTGGGCGAAGGCGCGGGCCTCCCGCTCGCGCGGCGTTGTCGACACGACTCCCAGCGCCTGATCGATGGGGTTGTGCAGTTCCCGCGGGACGATGAAATACCGGCCTCCTTCGACCACCACGCCCAGAGAGAGGGCGATAATGCCCGCGTCCACGTTGCCGGTCTGGGCGAACTGGAGAGCCTGGTTGACGTTCTCGCCCAACACAAGCCTGGGCTGGACCCTTTCCCATATGCCCGCCGACTGCAGCGCCTCGCGGGCGGCGATCCCATACGGGGCGTGGGCCGGATTGGCGATCGCCGCACGCCGCACGTCGGGTTGGAGGAGATCCTCGATCCGATCGAAGCGGAGCGGACTGTCGTCGCGCGTCCAGAGGATGATGAAGCCGCGGGCGTAGAGAGCCACCGTGTCCGGGATTATAAGACCCTTCCTCACAAGATCCTCGACAAAGGAGACGTTGGCGGCCGCGAAGACGTCCACCGGTGCGCCCCGCTCGATCTGTTGCGCCAAGTGGCCGGTGGAGCCGAAGTTGAGGGTCACCCGAACTCCGGTCTCCCGCTCGAAACGCTCGCCGAGTTCCTCGAAGGCGAAGCGCAGGTCGGACGCGGCGGACACGACAATCCCTGCCGGATCGTTTCGCGGAGAGGAGGGCTGCCGCTCGGGGAAACACCCGGCGGCCTGCAGAACAGCGAGGAGGGTATACGAGAGGAGGACGCCCCACCGCGGGATTCCGCGGATTCCGGCAACCCGGCCGGTTTCCCCGCTCGACCCCCCTCTTACCGCCGGGTGCTTCGAATCCGTCACCGATCCTCTCCTTTTCCCTGTCCGCCGTCCGGGCCACGGCCACGTGCGGTTCCGCCCCGAGGCTGGGGGGCGTTCGGCGCAACCATAGCACTTCGGCTATTCGGTGGCGACCGCGACAGTGTGCCTCCAGTCCCCACCCTCGATCTCCTGGTGATTCGCCTGAGACGCGGAGTTTACGCCGGTTGCGGGACGATTCCGAAGAGTGGCTCATGGCATGGAGATTGCGTTCTTGCCAAGCCAAAAATAGAAGTAAGGCTCCATGCCGACGCCATCCACCGTCAGCTCGGGCATTCCCTGCACGAATACTTCTTCCCTTCCCGACCCGGTGTGCTGGATTTGAAAGAGGACTCCGACGCCGTTTCGCCGCCGCTCCTGGCGGAGGTCCTCGTCGAGTTGAAGAAGGCCTTGAAGCTGTGGCAGCCCGACCCGATTCCGAATCGGGCTTCCCGCCCCCGAGGCGGCGGTGGGTCACTCTACCCGGTCAAAGCCTTCGTCAGGGGATCCGCGATCTCCAGTGCGATCCGGTGTGTGTCGTCGACACCCAGATCGTCTCCGACGAGATAAACAAAATACCGTGAAAGCGTCATGCCCGTTACGGTAAGTGCGCCCTCCCGGCTGGTCGAAAGCTCGACGCCGTTCGCTGCGAGCCGGAACGGCTTGGGAGCCAAGGCCTGGGAGGGGGAGCGTTCCTCTATCATGAGAGACAAGAGCCCGGTGTCGCCCCGAAAGATGTAGTGCACGAAAGTCTTGCCGTCCAGCCGACAGTTCATGGCAGCGACCAGGCGATAAGCGGCAGGATGATTCAAGAGTCGGTCGCCGACTTCCGCCAAGTCGCCTGAAAGTGATGATGCCGGAGGGTTCGCTGGGTGTCCGCTGCAGTGAAGGTGATCCTCGGCCACGACCTGGAAGTGGTCGACCACCTCCCTGCTCCTTTGCGTGACGAAAAGGAAGTGGAGTGCGACCGCAACGAGAAGGCCGGCGGCGACGGCCGCAAACCGCATCCAGCCCCTTGTCGTCGACTGGGAGAGCGCCGCGGTTCGTCTGAGTTCTTCCGCCACCTGAGCCGGAGAAGGGACCGAGCGCCAAGCCTGTTTCATCGCCTCCCGGAGCTCCTCCCGGGCCGACTTCTCCGAGCGGCACCCGGAACACTTCTCCAGATGCGTCAGCATCCGTCGGTTGGTGTCCACACTCAGCTCATCGGACAGGAAATCGTCGAGCAGAGCCTCGAATTCGACACATTCTTTGTTCCTCAAGACCATGAACCAGCTGCCGTCGCACCCCGCCGCTTTCCTTCGCGCTATTTCCTTCGGAACAGGGCCCGCGCCCGACTCAGTCGCAACATCACCGTGCCCCAAGGGAACCCCCAGGCTTTCGGCGATCTCCCGATACTTCATCTCCTCGATATCGGCCAATACGAGGATGGTTCGGTAATCCTCCGGCATTCCTTCGAGAATCTCCAGGATCCGCTTCGACGTGAACCCCGCCTCGACCTTGGGGGCAACGGCCAGTTTTGGATCCGAGATCCCGACCAGAGGCACCTCGGTTCGAGCGTTGCGAGATTTGATCTCCCGCCCGGCGACCCGGAAAAGGATCCTGAACAGCCAGGCTTTGCAGTTGGTGCCGCGACGGTAGTTGCCGAAAGATTTCCACGCCTCTTTGTATGTCTCCTGTACGAGATCCCGGGCGAAGTCCGGGTCCCGGTAGTTCCGCACCGCCATCCGATAAAGCGAGTCGATATGTGGCATCGCTTCGCTCCGGAAATCTTCTCGCCGGTTGCCGTCCACTTTGGAGTCATCGCTCGCGCTTCGCACCTCGCCCGTTCGCATCCCGCAGCACCCCGGCCAAACGCTCCGTATCGATCAGGAGTCTACGACGATCGTAGCGGATGACCCCGTTCTTCTGCGGGTCGAAACCGGAACTCCCCCGCAGGCCCCCGAGGGATCCACCCTGGAATCACGGGTGCTCGCAAGACTTCGCGACCACTTCATACGGTAGGACTCCACCCCGAAGGGCGAATCCCGATCTTCGGCTTGGCCATTCGATGGCTGGAACCATTTCCGGCGTCCGAGGTCGACCTCGCGGGCGGCCCCAAGGAGCGTTGTCCGATCTTGTACTTCCGCGTCCGCAGCGTTGAGATGTTTTCGGAAACGGGACATCGAATGATTTAGAGAACGAAGAGGGAGGCGGTTCGAGCCGTCTTCCCGGAATTGCGCGGCTCGCCGGGCCCGACGACCGGTAGCGCGTCCGCCCCGTCGACCCGGGCCGGGCGGGTTGCCGCCGTCGTCGGCACACATCGGCGATCGGACGGTATTCTGGTTTCGCCGCGGCGGGGGATCTTCAAGGCGCTCTACGAAGCAACATCAGGAGGAAGATTCGATGGCATCGATGTTTCAAGTGAGTGTGGCCGGCTTGTTCCTCGCGGCCCTATTGTGGCCCGCGACCGGCTTTGGGCAAAGGAGCCAGTCCGAGACTCCCGAAGGCTTTCGGCAGATCCTTCCCCGGGGAAGGATCGCGGCCATTTTCGAGCCCGAATACGTTTCGGCGGAGAAGGCTCGGATTCGTCCCGACGCCTGGGTCCTGGGGGTTGTCATCGACGAGCAGGCGAGGGCGTACAGCCTGACGCTCCTCAACAGCCACGAGGTCGTCAACGACCGGATCGGGGACACGTCCTTCGCCGCGGTGTGGTGACCGCTCGCCAATACGGGCGTCGTGTACGACCGAGAATATGATGGAAAGGCGCTTCGCTTCGAAGCGTCGGGCGGGCTCTACAACAGCGCGCTGGTGATGCGGGACCTCGAGACGGATTCCTACTGGTCGATCGTCACCGGCGATGCCATCGGAGGTTCCCTCGAAGGAACCGAGCTTCGGGAGATTCCCGTCAGCCGGAAGATGCGGTGGAGCGACTGGCGGCGGCTCCATCCGGACACCCTGGTGCTCTCCATCAACGGCAGGGAGGATGTGGCCCGCGATCCCTACGCGGAATACTTCGCGTCGGAATCCGGATTCGGCGGCATTCGAGCCTCGGACGGGCGACTGGCCACGATGGCGGCCATCTACGCCTTCGATTCCGGCGGAGTGCGCTATGCCGTTCCCTTTGAGGCCTTCCCCGACGGTCAAGTCTTCGAGGTCGACGGCCGGGAGTTCTTCTTCCACCGCCCCTCCGGCGCGGAGATCTTCCAGTCCACCGCCGCGTTCAAGAATGGGGGAAGGGGGTTCGAGAAGCGGGATGGCCGCTGGGTCGACCGCGCCTCGGGCGCGGTCTTCGATCCGGGGTCGGGAGATTTTCAGGGAGGCGCCCCCCCGCGACCGCAGCGCCTGACCGGCTTCGACACCTTCTGGTACATCTGGAGCGAGACTCATCCGGAAACGAAGATTCTGAGGTAGGGGCGCTGCTTGCACCCTCGATCTCCCTCATACGGGCGCAGGGCGGCGGAATCGTCCCATCGACTCGCTCTGGAGGTTACGCCGAGACCGGAAGCTCAGCGGGGCGTCGAGTCGGGCAGCCCTCCGTCGACGGGGATGGTGACGCCGGTGGTGGGAGTCTGGCGCGCCTGCGGATGCTTCGGCTTCTCTCCCCATACGGCGAGCGGTCCTGATTCCGGCCGACATCGGCCAAGAAGGGCAGTTCCGAGTCGCCCTTCGGAACCCTTCGAATCCGGGACGACACAGAGGCCTGGCTGAGTGGCTGAGTCGCGCCGCTCGAATTTTGGCGCGCGCCATGATAAAGTATGGACACCAATCCGGGAGGTGATCCATTCGGCGTTCGTTTCCGGTCGTTTCCATCCTGCTCCTTATGGTGCTTTGGGCGGCGGGTCCGGTCTCCGTCCAGGATCTCGTGGCCGCGCAGAGGCGTTCCCAAGGCAGGATCACCGGGAGCATTCACCTTCCCAAGGGAGTGGTGGCGACCCCGCCGATGATCAGGATCACGCTGCGCACGCTGGCGGGCAATTATCTGGACAGCGTGACCCTGAGCGATGAGCTGGTGTTTCGTTTCCACAATGTCGCCAATGGAAACTACATCCTCTTGGTGGAGGCGCCGGGGCACCAGCCGACGGAACAGGACATCGAGGTGACCAGCTATATGAGGGGCGAAGAGACCTTTGTGGTGCTGACCCTCGGTCCCCCCGTCGAGACCGACGAGCCCCCTCTGCCGCCGGCGGAGCGGGCCACCGTCACCACCGATGACCTCGCCGTTCCGGAGAAGGCCCGGGAAGAGTTGCGGCGGGCCCGGCGGGAAAGTCAGCGAAATAATCCGGACAGGGCCGTTCGCCATCTGCGCAATGCCCTCGAGGTATACCCCCAGCTTCCCGAAGCCCACAACAGCTTGGCCATCGAATACCTGCGCCTCGGCAAGCCGGAAGAGGCGCTGTCGGCCTTGGAGAAGTCGATCGAGCTCGACCCCGACAGGGCGTCGACCCACCGCAACATTGCCCAACTCTACCTGAGTCGGCAGCGGCCCATCGATGCCATCACCGCCTTGGAGCGTTCGCTCGAACTGGAGGAGGTTAACGGCTTCAGCTTGATGCTGCTCGGTGAGGCGTACCTGGCTCTGAACGAGCACGGCGTGGCGCTCGAGTACTTCGAGTCGGCCTCCCGCATGGGTCCCGAGGCCCATTCCCACTTGGGGCTGGGTCGCTGCTATCTCCAGCTGGGCCGGTACGAGGAGGCGCTGGCGGAGTTTCGCGGCTTCCTGGAGAGTGAGCCGGAGGGAGAAAGAGCGGACAGTGTCCGCCATGTGGTCGGTCTCATCGAGAAGGAACTCGACCGCTGACGGCGAACCGGCGGCGACGCTGGCGCGGAATCCCGACCGATTTCCCGCTATGAGACCGGAAGCTCAGCGCGGCGTCGAGTCGGGCAGCCCTCCGTCGACGGGGATGGTGGCGCCGGTGGTGGGAGTCTGGCGCGTGGCGAAGAAGAGCACGGCGTTGGCGACGTGGCGGGCCGTCACCCGGCTCCGGAGAAGGTTGCGCTTGCGGTAATAGTCCTCCAGCCCGGTCTCGTCCAAGCCCCGGGCCTTCATCCGGTCCGGGCCCACCTCAGCCCAGAGTCCCGACTTGAACCGCCCCTCCCCGAAGACCGCGTCGGGCGCCACCATGTTCACCCGGACCCCGAGTTCGGCCAGTTCCAGGGAGGCGATGCGCGCCAGCTGGTGGGCCGCCGCCTTGGTGGCGCTGTAGGCGCCGAACCGCGCTCCGGGGGCGAAGACATTCTTCGTAGAAATTAGAACGATGTCACCGCCAATACTCTGACGTCCGAAGTGGCGGGCCGCCTCCGACAGGACCAGCAACGTTCCCTCGACATTGACCCGCTCCAGGCGCTGAAAGGCCTCCAACCCCATCTCGGCCAGGGAGCAGACCAAGGCAACACCCGCGTTGACCACCACGAGGTCGACTCCACCCCACTCGCCGACAACCGACGCGAAGGAGCGGGCCACCGACGCGGAATCGGTGACATCCATGGGCACCGCCAGCACCCGGCCTCCAAAGTCGGGCCGAAGATCCTCGGCCAGCTCCTCCAACCGCTCCGTCGCCAGGTCCGTCGCCGCAACCAGACTTCCCGCCTCCAGAAGCCCCCGGCAGATCCCGGCCCCTATCGCCCCGGCCGCTCCTGTAACGAGGGCGATCCGCCCCTCCAGGGGACGTTCCGCCCTCGTCAGCTTCACGCGCTGCAGCCCACGGTACTCCATGGCAAACAACTCCGCCTCCTCCATTCCCTGATAGGAGCCCATGGCGGCGATTCGGGACTTGACGCGAAGCGTTTGCCCGGTGATGTCGCGACAAACGTCGGCCTCGCTCAAGGTCGGCCCGGCACACACCGCCCCGATCCCAGGCAGGAGAACCACCCGGGGCGACGAGTCGAGCACCACCGAGGCCTTCTCCATCGTCCCGGAGTGGCGGGCCACGTAGGCCCGGTACTCGCGGCGGTAGCCCTCGACCGCTTCGAACAATCGTTCCCTCAGGCGGATCGCCTCCTCTGGAAGCGCACCATCGACCCATAGGGGAGAGGTCTTCGTCCGGATCAGATGGTCGGAGGTCACCGGCGGCGTCAGAGCCAGATCCCTTCCCCAATCCGCGGCCAGAAACGCGAGAGCCTCCTCCGTGATCAGCGGTCTCAGGATCACCGAACGGAACGGGCGGTCCTCCTCCCCAGACGGCGCCGAGAGAACGCCCCGCAGCGTCGAGGCGACCCTCAGCCAGCGCCGGTGGGCCGTCTCCTGATCGATTCCCGCCGTCGAGACGGAGCGGCGCGCCCTCTTTTCGACGAACTCTTCCGCCCGAGTGACCAGCTCGATGGTCCGCTCGTAGGCGCACCGCGCCTCCGAGCCCCAGGTGATCAACCCATGCCGCATCCAGACCGCAGCGGTGTTCTGCGGGCGCGCCCGAATCGCTTGGGCGGTCGCTTTGGCCAACTGAAAGCCCGGCTTGATGTAGTCGATGACAAGCACGTCCTCGCCTAAAGCCTCGCGAAGCAGACCTTCCCCCTCCCGCTGGTTGGTCAACGTCAGAATGGACTCTGCGTGGGTGTGATCGATGTACCGGGCCGGGATGAAAGCATGTACGAGGGTTTCGATCGAGGGGTTGGCGGAGCGGTAGTCCAGTAGGCGGGAACGGATTCGGCTCACCATCTCATCGTCGGAGAGAGTGTCCAGGTTCTCCAGCCGTCTCAGGGGCTCCAGTTCGACGCCCGAATGGCCGTCGGGATCGATCACCGCCAGATCGGCACCCGAAGCCTTCACGTAAATTGCCTCGATGCTCTCGCCGAACGCATTGCACGCCGTTGTCTTAACGGAGGTATTCCCTCCGCCGTGGAGGACCAAGGCGGACTCCGCGCCGATCAGCCGGGATGTGTAGGTGCGCAGAGCCAGCTCCCGACCGTATCGTTCCCCATACCGCGAAACGAATTCCTCCGCCTCTGAATCGGACCACCTGCTTCGCATGTTACAACCCCGTCTTCAGCCAATCGGAGGCGCCCCACTCGTGGCCACTCAGCTCGGAGTCGCGGTCCCACGCAGACTCTCCAGCATGAAGCGGGCGTTCTCCCTGGGCGTCCTCCCATCGAAGACCGCGCTACCGGTCACAACCAGATCGACCCCCCAGGTCGCGATCTCCGCGATGTTGGCGCGCGTCACACCCCCGTCGACGGCGACGAGGATATCCCTGTTCGAGCGTTCGATCATTTCCCGGAGCCTCGTCACCCGCCCCAAGGTGGAGGGGATCAGAGACTGCCCTCCCCAGCCTGGATTGATGCCGAGAAGGGTCACCAGCTCCAGGTCATCGAGAAGCGGCTCCAAGGCTTCCAGGGGGGTGCCCGGATTCAGGGCGACTCCGCGCACGATCCCCGTCCGCGGGTCGCGAACGTTCTCCAGACCTCCCAGGTATTGCAGCGCCCTGTGGATGTGCGGGCCGGACTCGACGTGGACGGTGACGATATCCGCCTCGGCATCGACGAAGGCCTGCAACAGGGGCAGCGGATCGCGCACCATCAGGTGCACGTCCTTCAGGAAGGTGGACTTCACACCTTTCACGAAGGGAGGGCCGACGGTCATCATAGGGCAGAAGACGCCGTCCATCACGTCGAAGTGGATCACCCCCACCCCAGTCCCAGCGAGCTGGCGGAGTTCCTCGTCCAGACGCATCAGATCCGCGGTCAGCACCCCGACACTGAGGGTTGGCCGGTCGCGGCGCAACCTTCCGAGTGCGGTTTCCTCCATCATGCCCCGCTCAACCCTCCCGCCTCAGCGTTTCGTACAAGTCCAACGCCTCCCGCGGCTTCAGTCCCTGGTGAACCACTCCCCGGATCGCCCGGATCATGGCCGA
>CAYRCA010000147.1:0-8987 GCA_964422565.1 uncultured Acidobacteriota bacterium
TGCCGCCTCTGAAACAAATGGACCATAGACTCCATTTCGTGCAAAAGTTAGGTAGCTAGGTTTTGGTTTTGAAGCTAATCTAAATACCGGCCGCCGCGTGGGCCGGCGGTCTTAGGCGCGAGTCGGAAAGCGGATGATGGAATCCGCCTCCCATGTCGCGGGGTTGACCGGTGTCCGGGTGGTCGCTCGCTCTTCCGCCCCGGCTCCGAGAAAGGGAAGGTTTTCGATGAAGTGGTTCCCGGTTCTGCTTTGCATTGTCTCTCTGGCCGCAGTTTCGGTTCCTGCGCTGACGGGTGCCGAATTCGAGGAACAGGCGGTACGCGAGGCGGTGGGACATTACCTGAAGGGCCAGGCCACGGGCGACGGCGAGCATTACCGCCGGGTCTTCCACCCGGAGGCCAGACTCTTCGCGGTGCGGAACGGCGAATTCTGGCAACTCACCAGCGCCGAATACGCCGACCGAGCGCCAGGCGCCCCGGCCGAGGACGAGGCCCAGCGTCAAAGGCGGATCGACATGATCGACATCGCCGGAAACGCCGCCATCGCTAAGGTGACCCTCGACTATCCACAGGTGCGCTACTCCGACTATCTCTCCCTGCTGAAGATCGACGGGACTTGGAAGGTCGTCAACAAGACCTTTTACATGGAGACGAAATAGCGCCTTTCCGTCCAACCTTGAGACCACATTCGATCTACATTTGTGGCGTGCCGGCGGAACCGCTGGCCTTCTCCTCTGTCCGGAAGATCTGCCCGCATTTCTTACAGGGACTGAGACGGCGACCCAAACCGCGCCGGTGTTCGACTCGGAACCGCGATACACCGAAACCCGGGCGCAGCACCCCGGTCTATTCCATGGCCGGCCGGGGCCGCAGCTGTCCCAGGATGGAACTCAGCCAGGCTTGGAACCGCAGTGCGGATCGGGTGGCGCCGAGATAGACGATGGGGATCAGAAAGAGGGTGATCAGGGTCGAAGCTGCCAGACCGCCGATGACGACCCGGGCCAGGGCCGCCTGGAGCTCGGCTCCCGTGCCCATACCCATCGCCAGAGGGAACATGGCCAGAATGGTGGTCATCGAGGTGATCAGGATGGGGCGAAGGCGTAGTCGGGCCGCCTCGATCACCGAACGGTGGAGGCTCCCATTCCCCTCCCGCCTCTTCAGGTTGATGTAGTCCACGAGCACGATGGCGTTATTGACGACAATTCCCAGGAGCATGAGGACGCCCATCAGGCTCTGCATGTTAATGGTGGTGCCGGTAAGAAGCATCGTGGGCACGATGCCGATCAGGGCCACGGGCACCGAGAACAGGACCACCAGCGGATCCAGGAATCGCTCGAACTGGGCCGCCATGACCATGTAGATGAGCACCAGGGCCGTCAGTATCGCGAGGGTGAAGTCGGCCTGGGCTCTCTGCTGTTCCTCGTATTCGCCCCCGAAGTACACGTTATACCCCTCGGGAAAGTGCATTTCGGCCAGATTCCTCTGGATCCGGCCGACCGCCTCCCCCAGCGCGACTCCGGGCTCCAGATCCGCGGTAATGTACATCACGCGCTGGCCGCTGACCCGATTGATGGAAATGGGCCCCCGAGTCCGCTCCTGGCGAATCACCGTGGAGACGGGAACCAAGTCCCCGGAAGCGGCGCGCAGGCTCATGCCGCCGATGTCCTGCGTACTCAAGCGATCCTCCGGACGCAGCCGGACCCGGATAACGCGTTCCTCGCCGTCGACCCACAGTTCCCCGGCGCGGCGACCTCCCAGGTTGGTCTGAATGACTTGCGCGATGTCCTGCAGGCTCAACCCCAGCTCGGCCATTCTCTCCCGGTCGATACGAATGTCTTGTTGCGGCCGCCCCTCCTCCTCGCCGATGTCGACATCGGTGACCCCGGGAAGCCGCTCCAGCCGATTGCGGATCTGGTAGGCCAACTCCCGGGAGGTGTTCAGGTCGTGGCCCCGAAGCTGTAACTCGACCGCGTTGTCCTCCTCTCCACCGCCCGTCCGGAACAAACGCCGCATGATCCACAGGCCCGTCTGGGCGCTGACTCGGATGTCCGCCCCGGGAACGGCGTTTTCCAACTCGACGCGGAGTCGGTCGGCGATCTCGTCGGCGCTTCTGTCGCGCAGACTCTGCTCGACGAGCGTCAGGTCGATCCGGGCGCGGCCCTCCCTGAGATCACGGGTGTAGTACTCGACATACTCCCGATCCAGCGCTTTCCGAACGATCTCGTCCAGCACCGCCAGATACTCGTTCACAACCGCGATGTTCGTTCCCCGCTCCATTCGCATGTTGATGCGGACCTCGTCCCCGTCGGTCTGGGGGGCCAACTCGAAAGGAATGGAAGGCAGGACGAATAGGCTGGCGGCGAAGAGTAGAAACGTGGCGCCCACCACTTTCCACCGGTGGGTGATGGCGCGATCCAGCCATCGGGTGTAGCCGTCCTCAAAGCGCGCGAACCGCCGCTGGAACCGGCTGCGCCGCTCCGGGTCGGGATGTTCCGGACGGATCGCCAGGAAGCGGCTGCCTAGCATCGGCACCAGGGTCAGCGCCACCAGCAGCGAACAGAACAGGGCGAAGACTACGACCAACGCCAGATCCTGGAACATGGATCCAGTGGTGGTCCGCATAAACACCACCGGAAGGAAGATCACCGAGGTGGTCAGGGTGGCCGCGATGATGGCGCCCGAGACCTCTCTCGTGCCGACCTCCGCGCTCTGCTTCAAGTCCTTGCCGGACTGTCGCTTCCTAACGATGTTCTCCAGCACCACCACGGCGTTGTCCACGATCAGACCGATCCCGAGGGCGAGTCCGCCGAAGGTCATCTGGTTGAGCGTCAACCCGCCGAAGTAGAGCAGGCCGAATGTGGCGATGATGGAGATCGGAATCGCGAAGGAGATGATGAGCGTCGAGGAAACACTGCGCAACAGGGCCAGCAAAACGATCACAGCGAGAATCCCACCCCAGACGGCGGCGTTGCGGACGTTGTCGATCGACTTCTGGATGAATCGGCTCTGGTCGCTGATGATCACCAGTTCCATATCGCCGCGAAGCTGGTTGATCCGCTCCACCTCGGCTTTGATCTGCTGGGCCACCGCCACAGTGTTCGCACCCGTCTGCTTGCGGAGCGCCAGTCGGAGCGTGGGGACCCCGTCGATCTCCACATAACGGCCGATCTCCTGGTACCCGTGGCGAACCTCCGCCACATCCCGGACCCGGATCGGCCGTCCGCCGACTTGAACGATGACCGTGTTTCGAATTTCCTCGAGATCCCGGAACTCGCCGTCCGTCCGCACGTACAGGTCGGTATAACCGTCCTTCACATTGCCTCCGGGCAGGGTGACGTTTTCCCGGCCCAGGGCCTGGATGACGTCGCCAGCCGTCAGGTTGGCGGATGTCATCCGCTCGCGGTGAAGGTCCACTTGAACCTCGCGGTAAACACCGCCCCAGATGTCGATGGACCCGACACCCGGGATCTGCTCGAAGTTCGGGGAGAGCTCCTGGCTGATGATCCGTGTGGTTTCCGCCATGTTCCGGTCCGAGGCGACCCCAAGAATGACGATGGGGAAGTCGTCGGGGTTGAACCTCCAGATCCGGGGGGGATCCGCCTCGTCGGGAAGGGTCCGCCTCACCCGGTCCAGCGCGTCGCGGACATCGTTGGTGGCGGTGTTGATGTCGATTCCCTGTGCGAACCGCAGGGTGACTCGGCTGCGACCCTCGCTTGAGTTGGAGGTCACCTCGTCCACATTGGGCACACCGGCCAGTGCGTTCTCCACCTGGCGGGTGATGATCTGTTCGATCTCCTGCGGTCCCACGTTGTCGTAGTCGACCACCACCGAGAGTTGCGGATATTCGATCTCCGGAAGCAGGTCGACCGGAAGAAAACGAAATCCCAGAGACCCCAGGAGGATGACGATCAGGAATAGCATGGCCGTCGCAACCGGCCGTCTTATCGACAAAGAACTTATGGACATGGCGTTTCCTAACGGTGGCTAAGCGGGCAGCACGCAGCAGGCCAGCAGGGAGCCATCAACAGGCAGTGGGCAGCAGGTCCCAACGAATGGAATGCTCGCCGCTTCCCGCTCTGGCTCATTGCCTGCCTGGATGCCCGCTGCCCACCGCCGCCTACTGTCTGCTCCCCGATCACTGCCCGGCTTCCGCCCCATCGTTGAGCCCCCGCAACAAGTCCCGGGCCTGCAGGCTCTGGAGGCGGAGAACGTGATCCCAATCTACCTGCCGGATGTACGCCTCGTGGCTCTCCCACTCGGCCAGCTGATTCTGCCCATTGACGACGATCCAGGATGAGTCCAGTCCCCGGACGCCGATCGAGTCACGTTCCTCGGTCACGATCTCCACCGGAACAAACTCAACGGTCGTCGGTCCAAGTCGACCCGAACGCTCATCGTCTCCGGCTTCTCCCGGCGAAACAAAGCCATCCCCCAGCTCCCCGAGGTTGACCGCATATACTCCCGGCTCCCGCGCACCCGGATGCTCGTAAAGAGCGGCGCTTGGGATGATCAGCGTCTCCTCGGATTCTCCGTGGAAAACATCCACAGATACAAACATGCCCGGCTGGAGACTCCGGCTGTGATTGGGCAACACGATCTCGGCGATCGTGGTGTGTGAAACGGGATCGAGGAATGGGGAGAGCCGCTCGATGGCGGAGACAATCGGCTCGTCCAGGTAGGGGGAATGAACCCTGACGCGATCGCCCTGGTGAAACCGGTGAGCCCACTGTTCGGTGAGAGTTACGGTCACCAGCATACTGCTGGTATCCCCGATCTCGAAGAGGCGGGTACCACTGTCAACCCGCATACCAATTTCCGCGTTGCGGCCTCCCACGACGCCGTCGATCGGCGCCTTCACCACGGTGTTTTCCAGAGCGCTCCTTTGCTCCTCGATCTGGGCCTCCGCGCGTCGCAACTGCGCCCGCGCCAGATCCACCGCGGCCTCGGCCTGGTCGATGTCCGCCTCCAAAGTTTCCAGTTCGATCTCCGATTCCAGGCCAAGCTCCACCAGTTCCCGGGTCCGGCGGTATTGCACCTGGAGACGAGTCACACCCGTCTCCGCCTGTCGCAACTGGGCCTGGGCCACCTCCCTGTCGTGCCCGGCCTGATTGAGTCTCTCGCGCAACTCGTCGTCCCGCAGACGAACGAGGGTATCGCCTCGCCTCACCCAGTCGCCGTTGTTCACCCGGACTTCGATGATCCGCCCCCCAATTTCCGGATAAATGTCGGTCTGGTTCCGGGCCGTGACCCGCCCGGTCAAACGTTCAACACGGGGGAGGGCGCCATATCGGGCCTCGACCACCTCAACGGTTGGGATAAATTCCCGCTGACTGAAGGCATCTCCCCGGCCGTCGGGACTCACGCTCGAGCAGGAAACGCCCAGCAGGACGCCCGCGATCAGGATGCCCGCTCCGAGGAGGCTGTTCTTGTGAGTGTGGATCGGCATGGGCTTGACTCTTCCTCCTAAAGTCAGCGCTGTTCCCCTGGATCCGAAAGGGATCGACCGGAGATTCACAGCGTGCATCGAACGCGAGACATCGAAACGGAATTCTCGGCCCGTTTCGACGCGTGAAGGCGGCGGTATCGTCCAGCGGAATCTCGACGACACCTAACGCTTCAGGAAGGCTCCGCTACAGAACCAAAAGGGCTTGCCCCGACGCTTCGGACCGACCTTGGCCGACCCGATCATCCCCGCAAGCCTCGAAGCACCACCGGGTACCGCGGCTCAACACTCATTACTTGTCAGACATCCTACGACTATGGCGGACTTTAAGCCCGCGTGCCGGGAGTCCCCTGTTTTTCGTGCTTTATGCTTTATGACAGCTAATACGTCCGCCAAGGCGATTTGTTTCGGTATAAACTTGAGCATCCGTTGCGGTTTCCCAGGCTACCGCGGATCGGGTCGAACCGAACGGTCTATTCGCGAAGGACACACGAAACGCGAGGGATCTTGCGCACATGGGTCCCGCGGCTCGCCGATGGACGCCGCCGCGTAGCCTCGCCTCAAGAACACGGGCACCGATACCCGCGCGGTCCGGGCGGGCTCGGAGACTTGACCGGCGACACCGGTCCGCACTGATGGTGCTTACGTTTCCATTTCTTGGTCGTTCGGGGCCCCGAGCGGTCGCCCCGAGCCGAACGTTGCCGGTATTTCGAAGGGAGAAGTGAGATGCCCGAAAAGACCACTTCACTGGAACAGACGCAGGTGATCCCGGCTACCCCCGCCGCAGTGTACGAGGCATTGGTGGACCCAGTGCGGCACGCGGCCTTCACCGGGGCGGAGGCGACGGGAGATCCGGTCGAGGGAGAAATGTTCAGCGCTTGGGACGGCTACATCGAGGGCCGCCATCTCACCCTCGAACCGGGTCGCCGAATTGTCCAGGAGTGGACGACGGCCGAGTGGCCCGCTGGGCAGCCTCCATCTCGTCTGGAGTTCCGCCTCGAGGCCTGCGCGGAAGGGACCCGGCTAACGCTGACCCACTCCGACATCCCCGAGAGCCAAGCCGATTCCTACGGGAAAGGCTGGATTGAATACTACTGGAAGCCATTGAGGCGATATTTCGAGCGGGAAGGCTAAGGCCTCTCCGTACCCTCCGGCGCGGGGTTGACGCGAACCCGCCGGGGGGGCCTCAACACCCCTCCCGGCGGTTCCGAAGCTCGCCCGCCCTAGGGATGAAGGCGGTATAAACGGAACGCGAAATGATCGACAGGCAGCACCTCGACCTCTCGGAAGCCCGCCCGCAGCGCGTACTCTCGAAACGTGGATGTGCGCATGACGCATCCTGTTCCGGCGGACGGTTGCTCGCACATGCCGACCAGGAGGCAGTGGAGAATGCTGAATCCGTACAGGTACCAATCCAGGTTTTCCACCTCCGGGGCGAGACGCTCGCCGGCGCGCTCGTCAACCACCAGGACGGCGCCGTCGTCCTTGACGAGACGGCGCATGGCCCGCAGCGCGGAAACCGGGTCCGACATATCGTGGATGCATTCAAAAGCGGCGACCAGATCGTAGCTCTTCTCGGTGGGGATCGCGGCCGCGTCCATGACCTCGACGCGAACCCGCTCCCCCAATCCACAATCCTCGATATTTTTTCGCGCGAGCTCGACGGACGGTCCATCCAGATCGAAACCGTCGACGGTGATCCCCGGATAGCTCCGGGCGATGGCGATCGCGGACCAGCCTGCACCACACCCGATATCGGCCACCCGGGCCGCGCCGCTACGCAGGGTACGCTCGACATCCGGCATCGCCGGGATCCATTCCCGACCCATCAACTGCAGGAACTGGGGGCGGTTCATGTCCGCCTGGCCCTCCCGGAGGTCCTCCCCGTAGGCCTCGAAGGGAACGCCGGAACCGGTGCGATACGCTTGGACGATCTCCTCCTTCGGTTGGATCGCTCCCACCACGAGCCGGGCCAAAGGCGCCAGATAGTTCACGCTCTCGCGATCCGCCAGGACCTCATCATGGCCGGGGGGCAGGAAAAAGCGACGCCGTTCGACATCGACGTCCAGGTTCTCGACCTCGAGGACGCCGGCGACGATTTGTTGCTCCAGCCACTCCCGCAGGCAGCGGCGGTCGGTACCGGTCCGCTCGGCAAGCTCTTTTTCGGTGAGGGCGCCGTCCTCCGCCAGGACCCGGTAGAGTCCCAAACGATCGCCCAGATACATGGAAAAGAGCGAGAAAGCGCCGGAGGCGTCTTTCAGCAGGCGTTCCAAGAAAGCGTCTCGTCTGAGAACCGTTTTTCGGTCTTGAAGAATAGCGGTGTTACTCATGATTGTCGTTCCTCCTTAATGGCCCGACCGTCGCCTTCGTCCGGCTTGACGATGGGGGCGGCCAATCGAAATAATGTCGTCGCACCCTTTGTTGCGTAAGAGTTCCGTCCGACCGGACATCGATGGAGGTCTTTTTCTCTGTGCCCGGGGCGAATTTTGCGCCATGACCGTGTCCAGGACTCAAAAGAGCGATGTGACGGCGTTGCTGCGCGCTGCGGGCGCCGGCGACGGTTCGGCCCTCGACCGGCTCTTTCCCCTCGTGTATGAAGAGCTTCGTCGCCGGGCGCGGGGACAGCTGCGCAAAGGATGGCCGGAGGCGCCGCAGACGACCGTTCTGGTCCACGAGGCCTACCTCAAGTTGGCGGCCTCTTCGGCGCCGGATCTGGAGAGCCGCGCCCACTTTTTCGCGGTGGCCGCTCGAGCCATGCGCCAGATTCTCCTGGATCACGCCAGAAAGCATCGGGCCGACAAGCGGGGCGGAGAGGACTGGAACCGTACGGCTCTCTCCGACCGCATCCCGGCCTTTATGCCCCGGGCGGAGGAGGTGTTGGCTTTGGATCAGGCGCTGTTTCGCCTGGAAACGATCGACCCCCGGCTGAGCAGAGTGGTTGAGTTGCGGTTCTTCGTGGGAATGGCGGAGGAGGAAATCGCCGAGATCCTGGGAGTCTCGACCAAGACGATCCGTCGGGACTGGGCCAAGGCCCGCGCCTGGCTGTACCGGGCTCTCACCCCCGCCGCCCTCCGGAAGCCCGCCCCGAAGCCACAGACCGACGAGAGCTGACTCAAGAAATGTCCGAAAAGTGGCATCGCGTCGCCCAGGTCTTTGAAGGCGCCTTGGACCTTCCCGCGGAGAATCGGCAGGCATGGGTTGAGCAAACCTGTCGTTCCGAACCAGAGGTGGCGGAGGAGGTCCGCGAATTGCTGGCCGCTCACGGGCGAGAGGACGGCATTCTCGACGTCTCCCTCGGCGAAGTGATCTCGTCCCTTGGAATCCGGGACTCCGAGGTCCCCCGCAAAGAATTCGGCCCCTATGAGTTGCTCCGCGAGCTGGGGCGCGGCGGGATGGGCGTAGTGTATGAAGAGCGGGACAGACGGCTCGAGCGCCTGGTGTCGAACCTCCTCGACATGACGAGGCTCGAGTCCGGGGTCGTCGAGCCCAGGCGCGAGTGGGTCCCGCTCGTGGAGGTGGTCGGCTCCGCCATGAACCGGGTCGAG
>CAYRCA010000148.1:0-8985 GCA_964422565.1 uncultured Acidobacteriota bacterium
CGGCTCCCGACATGCAGGGATGCCTGTCTTCCCTTCGACAGGCAGGGATGCCTGTCCTCCTTCTCGCTGCAGCGGCCGAGTCCCTCCGACACGGCCGTGTGTCGGCACGCTCGTCCCGGCGCGGCAAGTATTGCCCCGAACATGGGGACACTCTTGCCCCCTCGGGCGCAATTCTTAATCGACTTTTGGGAACGGACCGAGCGTCGAAGGTCCGATCGGTCGGACTCCCGCACTCTTAGGACGGGCCCGTCCAGACCGGGCGGAAGGGTCTCATAGGCCCATTCCGTCTTCATTCGGGGGCGCCGGCCGGTGGTTTGTTCGCCCAACATCCCGCCCGTATACCGCCGTTTCGGAAGGGACCTTGAGGGAACCCCACTTCTGGCACGCGTGTTGCTCTTCTCGGGACTGGTGAGCAGTGTCACCCGCGTAGAGGGGCGGCGGGAGCACACTACCCCAGTGTACGAAGAATCAAGCACGGGTGCGCCTTGCACCCGATTCGCGAGGAGCTGGAAGCGAATGAGAAAACAGTCGCAGTCGTTGTTCCGTGTAAGGCTTTATGGTGCCGGGAAAATTCTTGTCGGATGTCTCGCCGGATTGCTCCTGAGCGCCCCCGCTCAGGCCGCCCAGCCCGAGATCACGGGGATTTCACAGTCGGGTTCGATGCTCGTCATGAACAAGGTTTCCCTCACCGCCTCGGTCGAAAGCGACGGGCGTGCGGTGATCTATGCGTGGAGAATCGTGCAGGCCCCGAGCAGCCACGTGAGGCTTGCCGCGACGTCCGGAAGAGTGACCCTGCTCGAGCTTTGGTCGCAGGCCCCGGCGCAGACCTTCAGCCTGAGCGCGGCCAATGCGATGGTTGGCCAGACGGTCATCGTGGAGCTGCAGGTCGCCTTCGCGCAGCCTGACGATGGCGACGAACCCGCAGTTGAGAGGTTAGAGTTGCCGATCGAGGGCGTCCTTTCGCCGCCGGTTCCCGTCATCGGCGGCAACCTCGGGACGGCCACGGACCGCAGACCCTGCGGGGACGGCTGTAACCTCGGGGTGGACGCCTGGCAGAGCAGCGATGCGGACAACTACTTCCAGCCGAGCTGGACCTACCGCGGCTTCACCGGACGGGGCGCTCCGGTTGTCTTCCAGTCGGGCAAGATGGCCGCAAGCATTCAAGTGCCGCAGCAGACGTCGGACTCCCACCTCGACGTGGTTCTCTGGTTGGAGAAAGCCCTCCACCGCGTGGAGACGGTTCGGCGGGCCTACCTCGGCGGCGCGACGAGCGGCGGCGGTACGCAGGAGAATCGCGCTCCCACTCTTTCGGTGTCGTCATCCTCGATCTCGGTGGCCCAGGGGCAAACGCTGACGATAGTGGCCACGGCGACCGACCTCGACGGCAACGACCTGACCTTTACCTGGATGGGGCTCTCCAACAGCACCATCAACCCCCCGTTTGTGACTAGCCAGAGGATCTCCTCCACGCAGTGGCGGAGTACCGTCAACTACCCAACCAACAACATCGTTCCCGGGAGCTATCAGTTCAGCGTCCAAGCTGTCGAGATGGACACGGCTCAGAGGTTAAGTTCGTCGACGATCTTCATCACGGTTGCGGTCACCGACTCCACCGGCGGCGACGGCGGGGCGGGTCCGGAACCCGAAAGTCAGGCGCCGGAGGCGAGGATTCGCTACGACCTCGACGGCGGGGGAACCTTCCTCGGACCCCACGCCGGCGAACACGCGGTCTCGACCGACGCCCGCGTCATTGTTCTGGACGCAAGCGCCAGCACCGGCGACGGGGGGATGGAAAACCTCGAGTTCAAATGGGCCAAAGGATTTCTCGATCCGGGTTCGCTCTCGACAACCGCGGGTCCCCAGACCACGCTCACCCTGCCGTCCGACGCCCAGGGAAAAGTAACGGTCACGCTGACCGCAACCGACGCCAACGGCAAGTCGGGGACCGCCTCGTTGGCGTTTCAGCCGACGGCGTCCGCCGGCGGGGATTCGAAAAGCCCGGCCGCCATCGTCGGCGCACCGGCCTCCGTCCAGGCGGGAGAGCAGTTTTCCGTGCGGGGCGAGGGAGGCAACGGTGGAACGCTTCGCTACGAGTGGAGCGCCGTCTGCGAAGAGGGCGAGCCCATCCAGGTGTTCTCCGGAGGCCCATTCGCCAAGATCGTCGCCCCCGATCGGAACGGCAGCGTCGAGGACGGGACGGTGACCGTAACCCTCGTGCTTCTTGAAGATGGTGTCGCTTTCGAACCTGTTTCGGTGGAGGTCGTCGTGACCAGGCCGACCCTCCACTTCGCCCAGGCGGCGGTGGGCAGGATCGACGCGGTTAAGCGGTTCGAAACGGCCATCGTCCTGGTCAACCCCACGGATGACATTGCCGAGGGATCGATAGCCTTCATCAACAACCTCCAAGGTGACGGCTGGACCGTACTGGTCGATGGGGTCCCCCACAGCGAGATGCCCTTCGAGCTCCTGCCGGGAGAAGCGGCGGAGTTCGTCCTGACCGGGATGGACGTCGAGATCGGTTGGCTCAAGATCACTTCGAACGTTGGGGTGGTCGGCCACCTCTTCTATCGGGTGGTCGACATCGGCTCGGGTTATGTGCTGAGCGAGGCGCCCATCCTGCCCGTCGTCGGGAGGGGATTCCGGACCGCCTTGGGCCGGGGCTCCAACGGAAGCGTGGCCGTTGCGATGGTCAACCTGGGTATGGATGAGGTGCGCTTCCGCGTGAGAGCGGCCGAGAGCAACGGGCGGGTTGTCGAAACCCACGACTTGCTGATCGGACCAGGAGAGCATATGGCCCGTTTCCTGGAGGAGATCCTGGACGGTGTCCACTATTCGAACGGGCGGATTCCGGCGGACTTTGCCGGGGGGACGTTGAGCATCGACCTGGTGGACGGAGAAGGATCTTTCGTCGCGACGATCATAAGGACCCGGGAGGGTCTGCCTCTGTCCATTCTGCCCGTTGCGACGCCGCGCTAGTTATAGTTAGGTCCGACGAGTCCGACCCGTCCGACACCTCCGACCAGTCCGACTTGTCCGAGTGTCCGACAGGAGTCTCGATGCCCCAAAGGTATAATGTCGAGGACGGACGCCGGACGGTCGGCCGTGCCGAAACCCGCGTCCGCCCGCCTACACCAGATCGACCAGGACGGCCCGAGACCGGCGCAGGAGCCGATGGCCGATCCAAAACGCGAGAAGGCTGACGGCGCACCAGTAGGCGATCCCGCCCCACGACAAGGCGCCCGCCCCGAAAACCGCGTAGCGGTAGGCGCCCACCATGTGGGTCAGGGGATTGAGGTCGAGCAGGGGCAGGTAACGGGCCGGAACCAGATCGCGGGGATAAACGATCGGCGTCATCCAAAAAAGAAACATGAAGACGACCCCGATGATCTGAGCGATGTCCCGGAAGAAGACGTTCAACGTGGCGATCGCCATGGCGATCCCGTACATCAGGACTCCTTGAACCGCCAACAGAGGCAGGATGAGGGGAAGCGTCGTCCACTCCAGCGAACCTCGGAGGATGAGGACCAGGAAAAAGGCAAGGGAAGCCAGGCACTGGTGGATCAGGGCGGAGCAGACGGTGCTGAAAGGGATCACCTCCAGGGGTAGACGCACCTTCCGGATGAGGTTGCTCTGATCCAGAAAGCCCCGGGCGGAGCGCACCGTGCTCTCCTGGAGAGCCGACCAGGGCAGCAGGGCGCAGAAGAGGTACTCGGCGAATGTCCCCGTCGTGTCCTGCGCTCCAAACTTCAGACCCAGAAAGAGCGAGAAGACGACCGTGTACAGTAGGAGTTGCGCCAGCGGATTCAGGACCGACCAGAACAATCCCAGCAGAGAGCCCAGGTAGCGCGTTCTGACGTCCCGCCCGACGAGCTCGCGAATCAGTTGCCGGCTGCTTAGAAGGGTTGAGGGTTTCATGCCGTCGGTTCAGAATAGCGCCATCGGGCTGATATATTGTGGGGGGGTTTGAAGGGGATTGAACGAGCCGCCGCGATCGGGGCGCATTCAAGCCGTAGTCGGGCCACGCCCAGATGGACGAAACGGTCCATGAGGAGTGAGGAGCGAGGAGCGAGGAGTGAGATGGGAGTGGCCGTGAACGGGGCCGGGCGTTGAGCGGGCAGCAGCGGGCAACCGGCTGCCTCCCCCCCGCCCGGGTCTTTCCTGGAGGAGGCGAGAGCGTCTTGCGAGATCTCCTGCACGTCTGACGGTTCCCGAACGCGGATGAGCAACGCGAAGAGATTAACATTCAGCCGGTGAAATACAAAGCGGCGCGCAAGACTCGAAAAGCTCCCGACGCGGACTCCCTGTGGTTGCCTCGGCTGCTGACCATAGTGCTGTTGGTCGGGCTTCCCTTTATCGTGAGCGTCGAGGGATTGGACAAGTTTCGGGCGCCTAAAGACGTCTTCGCGACGCTCTGCGTCCTGGCGATCCTGCTGTCCCTGCTCCTCCTCGGAAGGCTTCGAGTCGGGTTTCCTTCGCTCGGTTGGGAGACGCTGTTCGCCGCCGGCATCGTCTATGTCGGCGCCCATACCTTTGTCAGCTCACAGCCCGTCGCCAGCTTTTCCGCCTTTCTGTACGTCCTCTTGTTCGCCTCCCTTTTCTTCGCCCTTCGGTCCCTGTCGAGCCTGCGGTTTCAGCAGGCGGCGTGGCTCTGCGCGGCGGGGGCCCTGGGGGTCAATGCCGTGTTGTCGATCTTCCAGTACTACGGCGCGATGCCCATCATGCGGGACCTGGAGGGCACGGTGGTGGAGGGAAGGTTGAACCCGGCCGGATTCATTGGGGACGTGAACAGTGGGGGCTTTCTCTTCGGGCTGGTCTCGCTGATTCTGCTCTATTTCGTGGCCGCGGAGCGAAACCGGCGCATCCGCCTTCTGGCGGCGTTCCTGCTGGCGTGCAATCTGGTTGGACTGGCCTACACGATGACCATCACCGCGACGGGGGGTCTGGCGGTGGGGCTGATCCTCTGGATCGCTCTGCATCACTGGTGGGTCCTGCGCGACGCCCGCCGGGCGGCGAAGCATCTGGCGGTGTTCTGGGCGATTCTGCTGGTGGTCACGGTGGGTGCCGTGGGCGTCTCTTTTCGCTTGGGGTTGGCCGACCGCTTTGGGGAGGTCGTCGGCCAGATCCGGGAGGGAGACTGGTCGACCGCCACCGCCGGACGACAGCCCGTCTACTGGCTGACCTGGCGGATGATTCTTGAGAGCCCTGTTCTGGGGCGGGGTTTGGATACGTTCGGCCGGGACTTCTTCTTCTTTCGGGCCGAGACGGAGGCGGGCCAGAGCGTCCAGTTGATCCACCAGCCGGGCGCCTTTCGTGAAGTCCACAACGACTACCTCCAGGTATGGCGGGAACTGGGGATTGTCGCCCTGGTGCTGCTGGTGGCGCTGTTTCTGCTCCCGGTTGGGGGGGCGGTGCGTCTGTTGCGCCGCGAGAAGGATCCGCGGAAAGCCTATTGGCAGGGAATTCTGGCTATCGGACTGGTTTTCGTCGCCATCGGCTGTCTGGCCTTCTTCCCGCTCCGCTTGTCGGTGACCGCCGTCTACGCGCTGTTCCTCCTGGCCGGCCTGCGCCAGGTCCAGGCGCCGGGGGAGGAGAAGGCTCGGTCCGCCTTGCCGCCGCCCCTGCGGAGGCTTCCCGCTTTCCTTCTTCTCGCCGCGTTGTGTCTGTTCTTGGGCTACCGTCAGATCCAGGTGTGGAACGCCAATCGCCATATGGGCATGGCGGCGTTTCTTCTGGAGCGGGCCGCCTCGGGTCAGCATCCACCGGATCAGAGGAGAGCGTTCGCCGATCAGGCGCTGGGACGCCTGGAGCGGGCCGAGGCGAGCACCGGCCGCTTCGCCGAGGTCCACAACTTGAAGGGCGCCGCCTACATGCGGCTGGGGCGTTATGGACGGGCGGTGGAAAGTTACCAAAGGGCGGCCGAGTCCATTCCCAGCCCCGAGGTCCTCACCAATCTGGCGGCGGCGCATCTGGCGCGCGACGAGACGGAGGCCGCGGAGCGATACATCGGGCTGGCGCTCAAGTACGATCACCGTTACGAGAAGGCCAGACAGGCGCTGCGGTATATCGAAGACAACCGCCGGCCATGAAAATCGGGTTGGATTTCCGGCCCGCGCTGAGGACGAACTCCCGAAACCGGGGGATCGGCCGGTACACCCGCGCTCTGACCGGCGCCCTCCTGAGGCTGAACCGGAACCATTCCGTCGTCCTTTACTCGCAGCGGGGTGTTCGGCCCGACCTCGGGGAAACCTTCGAGAACAGGAGCCTTCCCTACCTGGCGAAGCCGAGCCGGCTCAACTGGCTGCTCGACCTCGTCACCTTGCCGCGGGCGGTCGCGAGGGACCGGCTCCGGCTCTTTCACGCCATGGACCTCACCGCAATTCCCCGATCCACCGAAGAGTGC
This sequence comes from uncultured Acidobacteriota bacterium, assembly GCA_964422565.1. Classification (GTDB taxonomy): domain Bacteria; phylum Acidobacteriota; class UBA6911; order RPQK01; family JAPXNP01; genus CAYRCA01. The sequence goes on from CAYRCA010000148.1 coordinate 6,401, forward strand.
CGCGTCGTGGCGACGGTGCACGACCTGATTCCATTCGTATTCCGGGAGGAGACCGCGAGGGCGGTCCCTCGAGACTATCTCTACGCCCTGGAGCGGTCCTTGGAGCGGGCGGCTCGGGCCGACTTCGTGATCACCGATTCGGAGCATTCCCGGCGGGATATCCGCAGGCGCCTGGGAATACCTGCGGAACGCGTCCGGGTCGTCCCTCTAGGGTGCGATCTGAACCCCGACGGCGTCGTTCGCGCGGAATCGGTCGTCCGGGTGCAGCGCAGCCTGGGTATCGAATCGGGCTACCTTCTGTATGTCGGTGGAACTGATTATCGGAAGAACATCCCCGGCCTGATCGAGGCTTTCGCCGGCGTCAGGCGGGAGGGCTACCCGGGGCGCCTCCTTCTGGTGGGTGAAACCTTCACCTGGGATATTCCGGAAGTGCGCGAACTCCGGGAAAGGGCCGAAGAGCTTGGAGTGGCCTCGGAAGTGCGGTTTGTCGGTTACGTGGGGGACGCGCTCCTGGTGGATCTTTATGTCTGCTGTGATTTTCTCGTCTTCCCCTCCCGGTACGAGGGTTTCGGTCTTCCCGTCCTCGAAGCCATGAAGTGCGGCGCGCCGCTCCTCATCAGCCGCGCCGCCTCGCTTCCGGAGGTGGCCGGCGAGGCGGCGTTCTACTTCGATCCCGACAGCGTCGAAGAGATAATCTCCGCGTTTCGGGAGGCGAGTGAGAACCCCGAAGCGGTCGCGGAAAAAGTACGGCTGGGGCGGGAGCGGGCGCGTGGCTTCACTTGGGAACGGGCGGCCCGGGAGGTTTTGGAGTTGTACGACGAGATCGAGAGGGGAGGTGGGAGAGAGGAGTGAGGGATTGGGGACTGGGGGCCATGAGCGCTCAAATAACGGTTTCGAGGTTGCGACTCGGCCTGCCGGCGATTCCGCGGAATCCTGCGGAATCGAGCCCCCGGAGGGGGCGGCAGGACGTTCCCCCAGCCGACGAAGGAGGCTGGGGGCAGCGACTCCCCCCCAATATTCTCTCCCCAAGCGCCCGCCAGGGCGCGAGAGTGTGGTTCCAAGCACGCTCCAGCCGGAGAGCCGGCGGCGCGGACGCCCGAGAGCCCCCGCACTGCGGAACCCAATGTTCCTGTCGGGTCCTGCGGACCCTCGGGAAGATGAAACAAGGGGCTCCGGTAACCCCGGCCTCCTGCGTCGGCCGGGGCTATGCCCTGTCGGCCCTGCGGTCCCCGTCTCCGCCGGATTCGGAGAGAGCCGCCCGCCGCAGGGTAGGCTTCCGCTCCTCCGACGGAAACTAAGATGAAGGTCGGTATCGACACTCGCTCTCTGAGACAAGGCCCGGCGGGGGTGGCGACCTATGTGCGCCACCTTCTGGACCACCTGGACTGCCTGGACGGGATCGACTACCTCCGCCCCTCCAACAACTTTCTCTGGAACCAGTGGTGGGGTGCGGCTTGCCGATGGACCCGGGGCTGGCGGGTGTTTCACGCTCCCGGATATACGGGGCCCCTGGTGGGGGGTGTGCGGCTGGTGTTGTCGGTCCACGACATTTCCTATCTCGTAAATCGCGCCTGGTATCCCTATCGCTTCGGCGCCCTGCGGCGGACCTATTACCGCGCGTCGCTCCGGAGGGCCTCCGCCATCCTTGTGCCCTCGCGTTTCACCCGGGATGAGATCGTCTCGCGCCACCCGGGGCTGGCCGCTCGGATTCGGCTGATCCCTCTGGGCGTCGGGGAGGAGTTCCGGCCCGATCCGGCGGCGGCGGCGGCGGCCCGACGCGAACTCGGGTTGCCGGAACGGTTTCTTCTGCACGTGGGAGACATTCATCCGCGCCGCAACATCGACCTGATCCATCGGGCGGCCGTCGACACGGGATTGCCGCTGGTGCTGGTGGGCCGTTGCCTTGTGGGTGGGACGCCCGCCGACTCGGTCCGCTACGAGGGGGTCTCGGTGGATCGCTTGCGGGGCGTCTACAACGCCGCCGAAGCGCTGGTGTATGCCTCCGCGTACGAGGGCTTCGGTTTGCCCCTTCTGGAAGCCATGGCCTGCGGGCTACCGGTGGTCGCGGTGCGGCGCGCCTCGATCCCGGAGGTGTGCGGCGAGGCCGCTCGGTTGGTGGATCCGGCGGCGACGGACCTCTCGGCCGCAGTGAAGGAGGTCCTCGACGACCGGGACGCCTGGCGGTGGAAGGGGCTGGCACGGGCCGCGCGTTTTTCGTGGGAGGAAACGGCCCAGAGGACGGGACGCGTGTACAGGGAGGTTGAGGGTTGAGGGCGAGTTCCCGGTTCCGAGTCGCACTTCCGAGTTCAAAGTTCAAGCCGGTGCCGGGGCGACAAGCTGCTGCCGGAAACGGCGAGCCGGCGCCGAACCATTTGGAGTGCGGCGGCAGAGCGGCAAGTTGGCGACGAACGGCCGGGAGGCCGCAGGCCCGCGGGGCGGCGACCATCGGCCGGAGGGGCATCGAAACGCAGCGTCGACGCCGCTTTGGCTGGGGTTTGGCGATGCTTGCTCGGTGCCCGTGCGGTCCTTGGTTTTCGCCCGCGCGCCGTCCGGAGCCAAAGCGGCGTCGCCGGCCCCGGGCCATT
>CAYRCA010000149.1:0-1464 GCA_964422565.1 uncultured Acidobacteriota bacterium
GGAGCTGTTGCGCGTGCGCGGCCTCGGCATGGAGAAGGCCGAGGCGGCGGATCTGCCCCGACCCATTAAGGGGGTCAGCGGCATCCGGGCTCAGCTGGCCGCGGGTTCGCCTCTTATCGGCAAGACCTTGCGGGAACTTCGGTTCCGGGAGAGGTTCGGAGTCGTGGTGGTCGGGATCATCCGCGACGGGGGGACGCTGCGCGACCGGCTGGCCGAGGAGAGTTTCCGGGAAGGCGACGAAATTCTTGCGCTGGGCTCGACAACCCATCTGGAGCGGCTGCGGTCCGACCCCGACTTCGTCAACAGTCGGATCGGCCTGTCGGCGATTCAGGAACTGCGCTCCCACCTCTATCTGCTGCGGGTTCCCGAGGGGTCGCCGCTGGGCGGTTCGACGGTGGCCGCCAGCCGTATCGGGGAGTTGGTGGGGGTGACGGTGGGAGGGATCATTCGGGGCGAGGAGTTGCGTCTGGCGCCCGAACCCGAGGAGCGAATCCTGACGGGCGACTTGCTTCTGGTGGCGGCCAACCCACCGCGAGTGATTTCCCTGCTCCAGCTCGGCGAGGTCAGTCTCGAGAGCCAGGTGGCGGAGCCCGCGTTGGAGTCGGAGGAGATCAGAGTGGTCGAGGTGACCCTGGCTCCCCGCTCGACGCTGGCCGGAAAGACCCTTCGGGATCTCAAGTTCCGGGAGCGGTATGGGTTCTCCGTGTTGGCGCTGTGGAGGGAAGGGCAACTGGTTCGGACCAACCTGGCGCGGCTTCCCCTTCGTTTCGGCGACGCCCTGCTGCTGCAGGGATCCCGCTCCAAGGTCCAACAACTGACATCGGACCCGGACTTCGTCATGCTTTCCGATCTGAGTCGCATCCAGCGGAGGACCAGAAGAGCGCCCTTCGCGCTGGGTGGACTGCTTCTCATGGTCGGCCTTGTGGTGACCGGCTTTCAGCCCATTCAGGTGGCCGCGTTTACCGCCGCCACGCTGGTCATTCTGGCCGGCGCCACCAGCATGCAGGAGTCCTACCGGGCCATCGAATGGCGGATCATCTTTCTGGTCGCGGCGGTTCTACCCGTGGCCGTTGCCATGGAGCGTACCGGAGCCGCCCTCCTGCTGGCCGATGGTGTGGTCTCCCTGGCCGGCCCTCTGGGCCCCTATTTCGTGCTCGCGGCGATGGTCGTGCTCTCGAGCCTGCTGAGCCAGGGGTTGGACGGCGCCCCCGCGGTGGTTCTCCTGGCGCCGGTGGTGATCCAGACGGCGGAGCAGCTGGCGCTGAGTCCGTATCCGCTGATGATGGGTGTCAGCCTGGCCGCCTCCGCCGCCTTTATGACCCCCTTCGGCCACAAGGCGAACCTGCTGGTCATGGGGGCCGGCGGATACAAGGTGAAGGATTACGTGAAGGTGGGCACCCCGCTCACCCTGGTGCTCCTGGCTTTGGTGGTCATCCTGGTTCCCGTCTTCTTTCCGTTCTGAGG
>CAYRCA010000149.1:1564-8970 GCA_964422565.1 uncultured Acidobacteriota bacterium
GATCGGAAAGGGGGGCATGGGTGTAGTCTACCGCGCCCGGGATTCCCGCCTGGGACGGGCCGTGGCCCTCAAGGTGTTGAAGGAGGAGATCGCCGCCCATCCCGACCGAAAGCGCCGATTTCTTCAGGAGGCCCGTTCCGCGGCGGCGGTTTCTCATCCGGCCATCGCTCAAGTCTACGACGTCGACGAAATCGACGGACAGCTGTTCATCGCGATGGAGTTCGTGGAAGGCAAGACACTCCGCCAGTTGATCGTCGACCGCGAGCTCGATCTCCTCGGTGCCGTGGAGATTGCGATCCAGGCGGGCGAGGGTCTGGGAAGGGCCCACGCCAAGGGGATCGTTCACCGGGACATCAAGTCGGACAACATCATGGTCACTCCGGACGGCAGGGCCAAGATCCTGGACTTCGGATTAGCCAAGCTGCTCGATTCCGCCGCCACCGGAGAACAGCATCTCTCGGCCATGGAGACACTGGCCCAGACCCAGGTGGGGACCGTTCTGGGGACGGTCGCCTACATGAGCCCGGAACAGGCGCGGGCCAAGGAGATCGATCACCGCTCGGACATCTTCTCCCTGGGTATCGTTCTCTACGAAATGGTCGCCGGGGAGCTGCCCTTCCAGGGACAGAGCGCCCTGGACACGATGCACGCCATCGCCTTCGAGGAGGTTCGTCCAGTCACCGTGGTGCGGCGGGACCTGCCCGGCGATCTACAGAGGATCCTGTCCCGATGCCTGCGAAAGCGTCCCGAGGATCGCTACCAGAGCGCCGAGAGCCTGGTCGACGACCTGAGGAAGCTGAAGGACAATCTGGAGACCGGATCACGCAACGCGGTCACCCTGCGCGAGCGCCTCGACGACCTGCTCGAATGGGCGCGTTTTTCCCTTCCCCTCGGCGTGGGCGGGGGGTTGGCCGGGTTCATCGTCCTCGCCCTGTTGATCTATCTTCTCATCGCCCGGGCCGACGTTGGATCGATCGTCCTTCTTCTGCTGATCGGCCTGCCGGTCTACCGCTACATCCGCAACCGGCGCACCCGCATGCTTAAGCGCTTTGTCGACAAGGTGTCCCGAATGCCCGAGGTGAGGGCGATCACCGTGCGCGGGAACCTGGTCACCTTGATCGTCGGGGAGAACAAGGCCGGCCTCTATATCCGGGTTCACAGCCTGTTGGAGACAGTCAACAAGAAACTCTTCTACGGGGATCCGATGGAGGTCGCCATTCGAGACGATATTGAGGGCTCGGAACTGCAGAGCATCCTCCGCGACCCCGGGGTTCACTACGTTCGGGAGGGGGATCTTTGACGAATTGGTGGCCGGGGGTTGGGAAGATACACCTTTGGGTCGCTGTTTCCCGCAAGGGCCGTTACTCAGATCGCGCTGGGTGTTGAGCACGATTGCGGCGGGCCGTCCCGACGCCGAACCGGGGCGAGGACTTCATCCGGACCTCGCTGTGTGATAAGAGTCTCCGCGCATGACCCGACCACCGCCCTCACAGCGGCTGACCTCGCTGGACGCCTTCCGCGGAATCACCATCGCCGGCATGATTCTGGTCAACAACCCGGGCAGTTGGCAGCAAGTCTACCCGCCCCTCCTGCACGCCGAGTGGCACGGCTGCACCCCCACCGACCTCATCTTCCCTTTCTTTCTCTTCATCGTTGGAGTCGCGATGGCCTTTTCCCTCGGAAAACGCCTCCAACAGGGGTCCTCGGGCGCGGTCCACCGGCAGATCGCGCGCCGCACACTGATCATTTTCGCCCTGGGGCTGTTGCTGAATTTGTTCCCCTCGTTCGACTTGTGGGATCTTCGGGTGGCCGGAGTCCTGCAGCGGATCGCGATCGTCTACTTCTTCGCCGCGCTGATCGCGCTCCATTTCTCGGTTCGAACTCAGGCCTGGATCGCGGGTTCGCTGCTCGTCGTCTACTGGGGGGTCATGAAACTGATCCCGGTGCCGGGTTTCGGACCGGGGGTCCTGACCCCCGAAGCCAATCTGGCCGCCTATGCCGACAGCCTGCTGCTGCCGGGACGGATGTGGCACGGGTCCTGGGACCCCGAGGGCTTGTTGAGCACCCTCCCCGCGATCTCGACCGCCCTCCTCGGCGTGTTGACCGGACATTGGCTGCGATCCAACCGGTCCAGGGAGGAGATCGCCCTCGGGATGTTTGTCGCCGGGTGGGGTGGCATCCTGTTGGGTGTCTTCTGGGGGATCTGGTTCCCCGTCAACAAGCCCATCTGGACCAGTTCCTTCGTTCTGTTCACAGCCGGGGCGGCCCTGCAGTTCCTGGGAGTCTGCTACTGGCTCATCGACGTGAGGGGCTGTCGCCGCTGGGCCTATCCCGCCGTGGTCTACGGGATGAACGCCATCACGGTCTACGTCGCCTCGGACCTGCTCACCGGCGTGTTGTACGCCGTCCGGATCCCCGGCGAGGGGGGTTCGGTTCCCTTGTGGACGTGGATCTACTACAACGGCTTTCTCGCCTGGGCCGAACCGATGAACGCGTCCGTCGCCATGGCGTTTCTGTACGTCGCGCTCTGGTTCCTGATCATGGACGTCCTGTACCGCCGGAAGATCTTCATCAAGATATAGGGATCGAGCGCGTCCCCGTTTTCGTTCCCCGTCCCAACTGCCATAATCTGCACCAAGAGCGAAAGATGAGGAGAAGATCATGATGGATCGGACGATTGCTCGACCGGGGCTGCGTTGTTTCGCGAAGTTCGCCCTTGTCTTGGCGGTCCCGGGGTGCCTGTTTGCCCTTTCCGCCGCCGAGGACACCCACCCCTTCTCGATCCACGATATGCTGGCCATGGATCGGATCGGTGATCCCCAGGTCTCGCCGGACGGCCGGTGGGTTGTTTTCGTCGTCCGCACCACGGATCTGGAGGCCAACGCGGGCCGGCACAACCTCTGGCTGGCCCGCGCCGACGGCTCCGAGGTCCGCCCCCTGACGAGCCACCCGGCGGCGGACGTCAATCCACGATGGGCCCCGGACGGCGGCGGCGTCTGGTTCCTCTCCAGTCGGTCGGGTTCCTCCCAGGTCTGGCGGATTCCGGTGGACGGCGGCGAGGCGGTCCAGACGACGCGCCTCCCCCTGGACGTGGGAAACCTGAGAATCTCGCCGGACGGCGCCACGCTGGTCTTCTCCCTCGAGGTCTTTCCGGACTGCCCGGACCTGGAGTGTACCGTCGCACGGCTCGAGGAGCGGGGCTCGCGCAAATCGACCGGCGAGATTCACGAACGGCTCTTCATTCGCCACTGGGACACCTGGAAGGACGTACGGCGTTCGCACCTGTTTTCGATGCCGGCTTCGGGCGGCGATCCCGTCGACCTGATGGCGGGAATGGACGCCGACTGTCCCTCCAAGCCCTTCGGCGGCACCGAGGAGTTCGCCGTCAGCCCCGACGGCCGGACCGTGGTCTTCGCGGCGAAGGACGCGGGGCGTGAGGAGGCTTGGTCGACGAACTTCGACCTGTTCCGGGTTGCCATCGACGGCGCCTCTCCTGCCGAGTGCCTGACCGAAGCGAACCCGGCCTGGGACACCCACCCCGTTTTCTCGCCCGACGGAAAGCGACTGGCCTATCTGGCCATGTCCCGGCCCGGCTTTGAGTCGGACCGCTTCCGAATCATGGTGCGGTCCTGGCCGGAGGGCGCTCCGCGGGAGATCGCCCCCGATTGGGACCGGAGTCCCCGGAGTATCGTCTGGTCGGCCGACGGCCGGACGATCTACGCCAACGCCGACAATCTCGGGCAGACCTCGCTGTTCGCCATCGACGTCGAATCCGGTGCGGTGGCGACCGTCGTCAGGGACGGCACGGTGTCCTCGCCCTCCATCGCCGGGGATCGACTCCTTTTCGGACTCGACCACCTGCGCTCTCCGGCTGAACTCCACTCGGCACGCCCCGACGGCTCCGATCTTCGCCCGGTGACGCGGTTGAACGAGGCCAGGGTCGTAAGCGTTCGCATGGGAGAACCGGAGCAGTTCACCTTCCCGGGCTGGAACGGCGCGACCGTCTACGTTTACGTGGTCAAGCCGGTCGACCTCGACCCCTCCCGGAAGTACCCCGTGGCCTTCCTGATCCACGGCGGTCCGCAGGGATCCTTCGGGAACCACTTCCACTACCGCTGGAATCCCCAGGCCTACGCGGGGGAGGGTTACGCCGCCGTGATGGTCGATTTCCATGGGTCGACGGGGTACGGTCAGGCCTTTACCGACTCCATCAGCGGCGACTGGGGGGGCAAGCCCCTGGTCGATCTTCAGAAGGGGCTGGCGGCCGCTCTGGAGCGCTATCCCTGGATGGACGGCGAACGGGTGGCGGCCCTGGGCGCCTCCTACGGCGGTTACATGATCAACTGGATCGCCGGTGTCTGGCCGGATCGCTTCCGCTGCCTGGTCAATCACGACGGCGTCTTCGACATGCGGTCCATGTACTTCACCTCCGAGGAGCTTTGGTTTCCGGAGTGGGAGCAGGGGGGCACCTACTGGGACAATCCGGAGGGCCATGAGGAGCACAATCCCGCTTTGCACGTCGCGAGCTGGCGGACGCCCATGCTCGTCATCCATGGCGCCCTGGATTTTCGCGTGCCTCCCGACCAGGGTATCGCGGCGTTTACGGCTCTGCAGCGACGGGGAGTTCCCAGCCGATTTCTCTACTTTCCCGACGAGAATCACTGGGTCCTGAAGCCGCACAACAGCGTCCAGTGGCACGAAACCGTCCTGGGCTGGCTGGATCGGTGGGTGAAGGAGGATCGGTGAGCGGGAGTGAGTGTCCATGAGCGGGCCGCACCCGGAGGGACGAAAATCGCGGCGGTTTCGGGTTCCGAGTTCCGAGTTTGGAAAGGGAAGACGCCCGCACGGGAGGCGGAGAAAATGGAGAGAAGATCAATGCGACACGCGCCGATGACCGGCTTGATTGGCTTGTTCTGCGTTGCGGGACTCTGGGCTTCCGAATGGGAGCAGCTTTTCAACGGGAAGGACCTCGACGGCTGGGAACACGTGGGTCCCGGCCGGGTTTATGTCGAAGACGGCCTGATGAAGACCGAGGGCGGCATGGGCTTGCTCTGGTACACGCGGGAGAAACTGGGCAACTGCACACTGCGGGTGGTCTTCAGGACCACGGCGCCCGACGACAACTCGGGGGTTTTCATCCGAATTCCGGAGTCCCCCGCGGACCCGTGGCAGGCGGTTCACACGGGCTACGAGGTCCAGATCCTGGAACGGTGGCCCGAGGAAACCCACGAGCGTTCCGAACATCAGCAAACCGAGGGAGACGAGTGGCACATGACGGGCGCCATCTACTCGATCAGCAAGGCCTTACGGCAGGTGCAGCGTCCGCCCGGTGAATGGAATACGATGGAGATCGTCCTGGACGGCCCGAGAACGATCGTCCACCTGAACGGCGAGAAAGTGAACGACTACATGGAGGGGCAGGAGGTTCCGCCCCGGGAGCACCATTACGAGCCGATTCGGGGCCCTCGACCCGAGAAGGGGTACATCGGCATTCAGAATCACCACCACCCCCAGACCGTCCACTTCCGCGAGGTCAGCGTCAAGCGCCACTGAGCGCCGTTCGTAAACTTCCAGGCCGACTGTCCGCCTTCTACTCCCTGTAGATCAGACCCAGCACCGCGCCGAGAATCACGAAACCAATCAGGCTGATACCCCCGTGGCACCAAGACAGGAAGTAGGGGAAACCCCCGATGACCAGCGAATTGTAGAAGTTCGGGAAGAAAGCGACCAGCCCCAGGAAGAAGCCGAAAGTCACCCCGCCCACCAGGCCATCGCCCCAACTAACCCGGGTTCTGGCGAAGAGAATCGCGCTCGCCAGGCCGATGCAGACCGCCACTAGAGTGAACAGCAGAGGATTGGCCGGCTCATGGGTGAAGACCGGATACTTCAGGTAAGTCGCGCCCATGATCATTCCGTGCATCACGAAGTCCGCGGCATTCAGCGCGATGCCGCCCACGACTCCGCCGATCAAGACACGTGTCCAGTTCATAATCCCCCCTCTTGTTCGTGAAGGAATCTCGATCCAAGGAACTCGGGCCGATTGTATTCCTCGCGGGCGACGATCCCAAGAAGAAATACGGGCGACCGCGACAAGCGAAAGTTGTCGTCTCGGGGCCGTTCCTGAAACAGTCGCCTCGTGACCGCTCAGGTCCGCGAACCGGGGACGGAGCACAACGAGCCCTCCTTGCCCTCCCGATCCTCCCGTGTCTGGCATTCCCACCGCTTTCCCATTAGACTCCCGACTGATATGAAGGCGAGTTGGCGGGGATTCCTGTTGATGCCGTTCCTCTTCGTCTCCGTCGGGCTGGGGCAAAACCGTCCTCTGGTTACCGAGCGGGCGACGCTGATGCCCGAGGGGCGCGTCCGGGCGGAATTGGGATTTGAGTTCCTGCAGGACGCGGTCTTCCGACTTTCGGGCCTGGAAGGGGATCTCAGCCGCCTGGGAGTGTTGGCCCTGCGGATTGGAACCGCCGAAAGGGTTGAGATCCAGATGTTCTGGACCGCCGCCCAGTTCCTGAACGTGGAGCGTCGCCTTCCCGCGCCCAATACGGCCATTCTTGACTTCGAGGGGAACTCGACCAGCGATGTGGGCAATCTGGTTATGGCCACGAAGCTGCGACTGGCGACGGAATCCGGGCGGAGGCCCGCGATGGCCTTCCGGTTCGGCGTGGAGCTGCCCAACACCTCCAACGTCAAGGGACTCGGCAACGACGAGACGAATTTCCACTCGTCACTGATGTTCGAGAAGACTTTGGACCGCGTGGTGCTGCTCGGCAACATCGGTTTGGCCATCCTGGGCGATCCGGTGGAGGCTGGATTTCAGGACGACCTGCTCACCTATGGATTCGCCATGATTTACTCCCTTTCTCCGGGACTCGCGGTTTTGGCCGACTGGCACGGCCGGGCCGGACCGGGGGGAATCGGCACGGAGGAGCAGTCTATGTTGCGGTTCGGCACCCAGATCGAGACCGCGGGCGTAATCTGGGACGCCGCCCTGCAGTTCGGCCTCCGCCGGACGGACCCCTCCACGGGAATCATCGTGGGGATCAGCCGGGACTTCGACCTGCCATTCTGGTAGCCGGTAACGGCGCCGGACGCGTTCGTGCCGCGTTCACCAACCCGACGTCCGGCACATAGGTCACCCTCCAGCGAAGCGGGAACGGTCCAAGAAGAAGCACGAAAAGGACGCAAACCTCCCGGCCTGATCCGATCCAGGGAGGGCAGCCACGGTTCCGCCGAGCCTTGGTGTTCCTTCGTGGCCTTTGTGAATCGCCCCTTCACTGAAGGGTGACGGCGCGTACCGCGCGTACCCTCCCGGCTTGACAAGGCACGGCAAATAGAATCTAGTAGGTAACAAGTCAGTCAAGACCGGACGGCTCAATTCCCGAGTCGCCGGCGGAAACGGA
>CAYRCA010000150.1:0-8929 GCA_964422565.1 uncultured Acidobacteriota bacterium
CGGAAAACGTCGCTGTCGCCGGCCGGTTCGTGGATCTCGCCGCCGACGTGGGGGCCGCGGGAGTCAGGGTGCGACCCAATGGCCTGCCCGACGGTGTGTCCGTGGAGCGGGCGCTCGAGCAGATCGGCCGGGCCCTGGCGGAGTGCGGTGAGGCGGCGGCAAGGCGAGGGGTCGACATCTGGCTGGAGGTGCACGGCAGAGGCAGCAGCCACCCCCCCCACATCCAACGGATGATGGAGGTCTGCGGGCATCCCCGGGTTGGGGTCACCTGGAACTGCAATCCGACCGACCTTTTGGATGGCCGGGTCGGCCCCTATTTCGAGCTGTTGCGCCCCTGGATCCGGAACGTTCATATCAACGAACTGATCTCCGAATACCCCTACGCGGAGTTCTTCCGTCTTCTGAGGGAGGCTGGCTACGAGGGGTACACGTTGGCCGAGATCCCCGGGGTCGAGGGCGATCCGCTTCGTTTTATGCGCTACTACGGCACCCTCTGGGAACGGCTTTCGGCGCCGGGGTGCTGACCGGCCGGGGTGGAACCCGTTCGTTTTCGCGCGCAAGGCCCGGGGCGGGGTCGGGGGTTGACCGTCCGTCGCCGGCGATTTCTAATGGGCCGATGTTCTCCCTCGCTGAACTGGCCGATCTGGTGGGTGGTGAAGTCGTCGGGCGGGGAGACACCGTTGTCTCCGGCGTCGCTCCCTTCGAATCGGCGGGCCCCGGAGACATCACACTGGCTGCCGGATCCAAGTATCTTCGCCGACTCGACGCCTCCCCGGCCGCCGCCGCCATCGTTCCCAAGTCCGCCGAATCGCCCGCCAAACCACTCCTGCGCGTCGGGAACCCCAGGCTGGCCTTCGCCCTTATCCTGGACCGATTTACTCGGCGGCCCTTCGAGGCGTCGGGCATCTCCTCGCTGGTCTCGATCGGCGCAGATTGCCGCATCGCCGAGCGGGTTTCGATTGACCCCTTTGTCACCTTGGGGAACAACGTGGTCGTCGAGGAGGAGGTCACGCTCGGATCGGGAACGGCGGTCGGCGACGATTGTCACATCGGCCGGGGAACGACGCTTCACCCCAATGTGACCCTCTACCCCCGGGTTCGGCTGGGACGGGACGTCATCATCCATAGCGGGACGGTGATCGGCGCCGACGGGTTCGGCTATGTCTTCGACGGGTCGCGCCAAGTGAAGATCGCCCAGACCGGACGCGTGGAGATCGGCGATGAGGTGGAGATCGGGGCCAACTGCTGCGTGGACCGCGCCACCTTCGGCGCCACGGTGATCGAGCGGCATGTCAAGCTGGATAACCTGGTCCATGTGGGCCATAACTGTCGCATCGGGGAGAACACCATTATCGTCGGATGCGTGGGCGTGTCCGGCTCTGTCCAGATCGGTCGGAACTGCGTCATCGCCGGCCAGGCGGGGTTCGCCGACCACGTGAAGGTCGGAGACGGGGCGAAGATCTACGCCCGGGCGGCGGTCTTCAAGGATGTGCCCCCGGGAGGCAAGGTCTCCGGCATCCCCGCCCAGGATCACCGTAGGGAACTGAAAATCCAGGCGGCTATGCGCCGTCTGCCCGCGTGGATGGAGAAGCGCCGGCGATCGGGGGAGTAGGCGGAAGATCGGGGCTAAACGGGGCTAGACGGGGCTAGACGTGGACAAGGAGGGACGACGGCCATCCTGGCTGTCGCCGCCGGGTTGAACAGGGACACGGGTTGACAACGAGGGACGACGGCCATCCTGGCTGTCGCCGGCGAATTAAACAGGGACACGAATCGACAAGGAGGGACGACGACCATCCTGGCTGTCGCCGCCGGGTTGAACAGGGACGCGGGTCGACAAGGAGGGACGACGACCATCCTGGCTGTCGCCGGCGGGTTGAACAGGGACACGGGTCGACAAGGAGGGACGACGATCAACTTGGCTGTCGCCGGTGGGTTGGCGCGGTCTCGGTCGTCCGAAACGCCGCTGAAGCCTGACTACCGCCCCGCGGATTTCTTGCGAAGTCGGGATTCGATCCGTCCGTCGAGCCAGGCGTCGAAGAAGGTCCGCAGGCCAGCGGATCGGCCGAGAATCCGGGCCTCCAGGAGAGAAGCCGTCCGTTTCCAGTAATAGCCCTCCAGCCACAGGAACAGGCAGACGGCCAGCAGGAACAGGATCACGAACTTCATGTCGACCATTCTATCGAACGGAGCGATCGGGATGATCGGCGGACGTTGCCCGGCGGCGAGGTTCTCCCCATCCCCTGATCCTCATTACCCTCCCGAAGCCGGTCGCGCTTCGCCACCGTCAACCCTCAACCACTCTCAACCCTCAGTCAGACCCCCTTGAGGTCGAAGCGGACCTTGCGGGTGTCTTCCTCCCGACCGGTCGGCACCGCCAGAGTCCGGTACAGATCGGGCCGGCGGGTCTTGATCCACCGCCTTCCCGTCGACTCGGCGAGCAGGGACAAATCCAGATCGGCCACGACCATGTCGTCGCCGGCCTTCCAGGTCTCGGCCAGTATCCGACCGTAGGGATCGAAGATCGTGGCGTTCCCGGTGCGGATCTCGTCGTCGTCGACGCCGACGCCGTTGCTGAAGACCAGAAAGAGGCCGTTGTCGTGGGCCCGGGAAGGCAGCCAGCGCATGAGCCAACCCCGGCCCTTGGGTCCTTTGAACTCACCCTCGATGGCTTCCGGATCCGACTCTCGGGCATCCCACAGTGCCCGGTCGACCAGTCCCATGGTGTGGGGGTTGATCGACCCGCATCCCCCGGTCTGGTGGGGCGCCAGCAGGATGTCCGCCCCCCGCAGGGCGCAAATGCGGACGTTTTCGACGATGTTCACGTCGTAGCAGATCAGCACGCCCAGGCGACAGCCGAAGGGCGTGTCGAACACCGTGAAGTCCTCGCCCGATTCAATTTCCGGGTTGACGAAGGCGTGGAGCTTGCGGTGCCGCCGCAGGCAGCCGTCGGGCAGGGCCACCAGGTAGGTGTTGTAAAGACGACCCTCGGGGCTGACCTCCACCAGTCCGGCGCCGACGATCATGCCGTGGGTCCGGGCCAGCTCCGTCAGGCGCCGGGCCGAGGGCCCCTCGAGAGTGGGCTCGGCCAACTCCAGCAAGTCCCGTCGGGAGAGGTGCCGGAGAAACCAGTAGCCGGTGATGCAGCATTCGGGAAAGGCGATCAGCTGCACCGACTCGTGGGCGGCCTGTTCGACGAACCGACCAATCTTCTCCAGGTTGGCGGCCTTGTCGCCCGCCGCGTGCTCGAACTGAACTGAGGCTGTACGGATGGTGGTCATTTCAGGCGAATACTACACGGGAGGCGGGATCGGCGCCAGCGGTCGGGCGGGTCGGCGCGGCTCTAATGAACCCGACGCCGGAGGGAGGCGTTGTCCTCCTCGAAGGCGTGGGCGAGGACGAAGACATAGGCGGGATACTGCTCCGACTCCGATTCCTCCATCAGCTCGAAGGCATGCTCGTCCTCAGCTTCTCCCCCCACTGCCTGGACGAAGGCCACCCTGGCGGGGTCGACGAAGAACTCCCCGAGGATCCGCTTGCCGCGGATCACTTGAACCACCCAGCGGCCGTCGGAATCGGCCGCGAAGTGCCAGTGGAGGTCCTCGTCGTCGTACAACACGGCGTCCGTGGTCCCGGCACGGAGGATACAGTTGGCGTGGCCCATCAGCCAGGACCAGAAGTTTTCCACCGACATCGTCATGACTTGGTTCATCGGCACCCCGTTTCGCTCGGCATTCTACCAATGTCGACGACGGAACCCCAATGCGACTCAACCGCCAAGGTCAACCGCCAAGGTTGCCGGAACAAGTCTCCGGATGGTATAGGCCATGGGCCATGCTGGCAAACCGCCCCAGGGACGTGCCGTTTTCACTCGGCCGATCCGGGACTCCGCTCGCGCTCGGATCGATTCTCGTTCTGACGGCGCTCCTCTTTTCGCCGGGTCTCGTGCCCACGCCTTCAGGGGATGATTTTGTTCACGTCTATCGCAACCAGAATCCGCCCGGCGAATGGCATCGATATTTCGTCGAGGCGGATGGGCGGGAGTATCGGCCCCTGGTCCGTCTTTCCCTCGCCCTGGATCATTACATCTGGGGCGCGGGCTATCGCGGTTACCACTTGACCAATCTGGCTCTGCACCTGTTCGCTACGCTGCTGGTTTTCTTCTGGGCCCGGGCTATCGTGTCGCCGGTGACGGCTCTCGCCGCCGCCGCCTTGTTCGCCTTGCATCCGGTCCACTCCTACTCGGTGAACGCCCTTATGGGGAGGACCGACATTCTGTGCCTCGTCTTTCTCCTGGCGGGCCTGATCGCCTTCCACGGGGGAGGGCGGGCCGGGCCTCCGATCTTCTTTGCCGCCGCTCTTCTGAGCAAGGAGATCGCCATCGTTTTCCCCTTGCTGCCAACCCTTGGGCTTACCCTCTTTTCCGAGACCCGTACCCGGGACCGATGGTTCAGCCTGATCCTTATTGGGGTGGTCGCCGTTCTATACGCGACGGTGCGGTTCACGCTCCTCGCCCCCGAGTCGACCGATCTGGCGGTGTACTTCCAGTTCTCGGCTTCCGGCCTGTTGTTGAACCTGCTGCACTACGCCGGAGGACTGATTCTGCCGGCGGGCGGATACGCCCTTCGCGGACTGGTCGAAGGCTGGGTCCCGTACGCCGGGTTCCTGGGCTTTGTCGCCGTCGGTCTGGGCGCCATCGGCGCCGCCCTCGCGCTGCTCCGGGGAGGCGGGCGGTCGAGGGTCCCTCTGTTTGCCCTCGGCTGGACGATGTTGACGCTCCTCCCCGTTCTCTTCCTCTTCCAACGCCGCTTTCTCTACATTTCCAGCGTCGGCTTCTGCCTGCTCCTGGCCTGGCTTCTCACCCGCAGGCCTTCGAGGGTCCTCACCGCGACCGTGGTGGTGGTCGGTATCGCCTATGCGGGCGGCACGCTTTGGGCTTCGCTGGAATGGCAGCGGGCTTCGCGGCTGACCCGCGCGATTCTTCCCGGCCTGACCGAAAAAGTCGCGGCCGAACCATCGGCCCGCTTCTGGGCGATCAGCGTACCCCACGGCGTCGGACAGGCTCATCTTTTCACTCACGATGCCCTCCGTTACGCGGTCGCGCTGGAGGTCGGTTTTCTCCCCGAACTGCACACCCTGACCCGGATCCAGCGGGGCCGCGCGGGTTCCTGGACTAGCGAAATCACTCCGCGCGGTGTGTTGACGCGGATTTCGCCGGGTCCCCGGGACTACTTCGTCTTCGACGTTCCGGAAGCACTTCCCCGCGGAGGGAGATTCCTTGCCGAAAGCACAGTCTTCCGGAAGGGAACTTTTCACATCGCGGTCGCCGAGACCGATGCCGGCGGCAGACCGTCGGGAGTGCTTGTCTCCTGGGATTCCTTGACCGCGGACGACCGGTTGATTCTCTTCGACGTGTCCGGGCGGACCGAGCATGTTCCCGTCGAACGACACGACAACGGCGGACCGAGGGAAGAGAGGGAGCGGGCGCGATGACGGGACGACTCGGCGAAATCTGGGTCGACCTGTCGAAGTCCGGGAACGTGTTCTGGTACCTCCTGGTTCTGGCCTTTTCGGTACGGCTCGCCCTCGTTCTGGGCTTGGGCGTCTATCACGAACCGATGAGGGGAGAGCTTCACAAGACGGCGATGTCTCTGGCGACAGTGGGTGTGTACGGAGATCCCTATTGCCTCCCGACCGGACCGACCGCTCACTCCTCGCCCCTCTACACCTTTGTCGCGGCTGCGGTTTTTCTGTTCTTCGGAACGGGGGTTCCGGGAGAACTGGCGCTCAATATCGTCAACATCGCACTGGCCTCGCTGGTTTACGCGTTGCTGCCGGCGATGGCCGCGGAGCTGGGCCTGGGGCGTTTCATCGGTTTTTCGGCCGGCCTGTTCGGCGCCACGGTTCCCTTCCACTATCTCAACGACTCGCGGCAGGGCGGCGCGGCCTTGGGCGCCCTGGCTCTCATGGCCATCCTTTCCCTCGCCGTCCGAACGTTCAACGCCCCTCGATTTCAGACGCGGCTCGCGCTTCTGTCCGGCTTGGTCTGGGGCTTGAGCTTGCTGCTCCTTCCCGCCTTGCTTCCCGTCGGACTGGGGCTCGCCGCACTGGGCGTGGTCCTGGTCCGCCGACGTTGGCTCGCGGCGCACCTGGCCGTCGTTGCGACGGTGGCCTTTCTGCTCCTGCTTCCATGGAGCCTTCGCAACCAGGCGGTCTTGGGTTCGGCGATCTGGTTTCGGAGCAACTTCGGAATCGAATTGCGGCTGGCCCATAACGATATGGCGCAACCGGACATCGACCGGAACCGTGTCGGCGGTTCCTTCGACCGATTTCATCCTTTCGTCAGCCCGGAGGCCGCGGAGGCAGTCCAACGGGAAGGGGAGGTGGCCTACAATCGCCGGCTGCGACGGGACGCCCTGGACTGGATTGCGGCGAATCCGTTCGACGCCGCCAGGCTCACCGCGCTACGCGCGCTCTACTTCTGGTTTCCCCACACCTTGAAACCCGCGCAGACGCTTCTCTTATCGACATTGAGTGTCGCGGGCGTCGTCGGTCTTCTCCTGATGTACCGTCGGGGGGTTCCGGCCGCCAAGGTTCTATTGATCGTCTGGACGACGTTCCCCTTGGTCTACTACCTGCTGCAGTCGGCCGTCCGGTATCGCTATCCGATGAACTGGACTCTGCTGCTGGCCGCGGTGTTCGCTGTGGGAGCCCTGTCGGAGGCGCATCGGGCCCGCAAAGCGCCGTGAGATCCGTTCGGCAAGCGATTGCGCGGCCTCCGGGAGAATCGTAACATTTTCTGCATGATGCGGAAGATGTCCTTTCTGTGGCTCCTCCTTCTTTTCCATTCGGCGGCTTCATTTTCGCTGGGGGAGGCGAAGCCCTCCCTCATGGCGGTTTTCGCGCATCCCGACGACGAATTCAGCGTCGCCCCTTTGCTGGCGAAGTATGCCGCGGCCGGCCACGACGTCCACCTGGTCGTCGTCACCTCGGGTCAGGTCGGAGACTCCCACACCGACATCCCCCGGGGCGCCGCGCTCGGCGCCGCTCGGGAGGATGAGGCGCGCTGTTCGGCGGCGGCTCTGGGTATCAAGCCCCCCCACTTGCTGGGTTTCATGGATGGCGATATCTCCAACTGGGAATCCATCCCGCGAATCGTCGAGCGGTTGCGCGGAATCGTTGAGGATGTCCGGCCGGAGGTCCTGATCACCTGGGGCCCCGACGGTCTCTCTGGCCATCCCGACCACCGGACGGTCTCGAATGTGGTGACCGAGGTGTTTCAGCAGCGGGCACGGCTCCAACATGAGCCCCGGGCGCTCTATTATGTGGCCTGGCCCGAATCCCGGTTCACCAACCTCCCCCCCGAGGCGGCCCAGGCGGGAATGCGGGCTGGACTGGTGACCGATCGGTGGGTGACCACCGCCGTCGAGGCCTCCGAATACCTGGACAAGGCGCGGCGGTCGATCCGGTGTCACAAGACCCAGTGGCCTCCGGCGATGATGGACATGATCCATCGCGTGCTGAGCGAGATTCTGGACGGGAAGGTGTATCTGCGACGGGCCTTCGGAGATCCGGTCGAGAGCCTCGAAACGGAGACTTTTCCTTAGGCGGACCGCCGGTTGGTAGGAGGAACAGCCGATGTGGCGATATCTCCTCGCGCTCCCGTTTGTTGTTCATGGTCTTGCTCATGTGTCCGGGTTCCTGGCCTCCTGGACGGCACTCGACGTCGGCTACAGGAAGAACCGCTGGATCTTCTCATCGAATGTTTTCCTGGATAGTCCGGTGGGGCGGGTATTCGGCCTGCTCTGGCTTGCAGCCGGAATTGGATTGGCCGGCTCCGGTTATGCCATCGTTTTCCGTCACGGTTGGTGGTGGCAACTGGCGATTTCGGCCTCGGCGCTGTCCCTGGTAGTGATCGTGACCTGGTGGAATTCCGTTCCTCCTGGGGCCAAAGCGGGAGCGGTCTTCAACCTCCTGCTCATCGTGTTTCTGCTCTCCCCGCTCCGCCACAGGCTCTTGGAGATAATCGGGTAGACGGGGATGTCCGAGGACCAGGACCGCGACAGGTGGTCCGGACACCGAATCGCGGCATGCCCGGCGCGAAGGGCTCTCCCCCCGGCTGCGGATCAGGCAGCCACACGCTTCGGCGTGCAACTTCCTATGGCAGCGGGGCGGGTTCGAAAGTGAATTCCTCCTCGAATTGTTCCTCGTATCGTTCGCAATCGTACACGCGGCGCAGCGTGGGGGCGTCCCGATCCCTTTCCTCCATCTCCTGCTTGACCACCCGCAGCCGCTCCTTGACCTGCCGGAACTCGGCGCTGTCGACAATCGGTTCCTCCTGTTCGGGAAGATAGACGATCTCCTCGAAGGTGCGGGTCATCCTGTCGGCGAACGGAGGGTGGGTCCGAAACCAACTCAGGCCGGTGACGTAGCCCGCCTCCTCGGCCATGCGGCCGAAGAAATCAACGAATCCGCGAGTGTCGTAGTTTGCGTGCCACAGGTACTGGGTGCCGAGTATGTCCGCTTCAATTTCGAAGTCTCGGCTGACTCCGAGCAGGCGGAGGCTGAGTACCATGCCGAGGCCGAAGAATCCGTATTGCAGTGCGTAGTAGGTGGCCAGGGAGCCAATGCCGCCGGTGAAGATGAGGGCCGCGACCTGGGCGGCCTGAAAGATGATGTTGGCTATGGTGGCCCGGCCCATCAGGCGGTCGCCGTGGCGAGCCGCGATGTGGGCGATCTCGTGGGCGACCACGCCGGCCAGCTCGGCCTCGTTGCCCGCCTTGTCGATGAGTCCGCTGTTGATAAAGAGATACCCGCCGGGAAGGGCGAAGGCGTTGATCTCCTCGGATTTGAGAACGGACACGTTCAGCGGTATCCGAAGATCGGAGTTGCGAGCGATGCGGTTCGCCAGGGAGCGAACGTACTCGAC
>CAYRCA010000151.1:0-8886 GCA_964422565.1 uncultured Acidobacteriota bacterium
AGAGAAACGAAACGACTGGTTCGGCGGAGTTCACGCAAGCCAGCACATCGTCTGCGCGCTTCACAGCGGTCCCGAGGAGGATTACGAAAAGGGGGAGCGAATCGCCATCGACATCTACGGCAACGAAGTCGCCCCGGTGATCGCCTCGCATCGCGTCTCGGTCGAGCAGATGGCCATGTTGGAACCGGCGCTGGTGGAAACGTTCGCCGCCACCTTGATCCAGTCCATCAAGGAAATGAAGGACGAGGCGGTCCGACGAGGTGTCCCCGAGGATGCGGCGACGGCTTTTCTGATGGGGCATCTGCGGACCATCCTGGCCATCGTTTTCGGCTACGCCGGATTCCCCTTCTCCGACGGGGCGCTTCTGGCGATGGAGAGGGCCCGCGCCCGGATCTTCCACCCGGACTGGATGGCCAGAGTCATGGACCCGGAGAGTATCCGCCACAGCGTGGCCGAGATTACCGACAGCCTGGCCGGGTAGAGTCGGCGGAGGACGGGCTTGCGGGTAACAGAGAGGGAGGCTTCCATGTCGGAGTTGCGCTTTGGGATCATCGGCGCCGGGTTCTGGGCGGGTTACCAGTTGTCGGCTTGGAGGGAGGTGCGGGGAGCCAACTGCGTCGCCGTGTGCGACCACGCCGCGGGCAAGGCGGAGTCTTTTGCCGAACGTTTCGGGATCGAGGCGCACTATCGGGACGCCGAGGAGATGTTTCGGCGGGAGCGGCTGGATTTCGTCGACATCATCACCAATGTTGAGACCCACTCCGCCCTGACGCTTCTGGCGGTCCGTCACGGCCTCCCGGTGATCTGCCAGAAGCCCCTGGCCCCAACCCTCGATGAGGCGCGGGAGTTGGTGTCGGCCTGCCGATCCGCCGGAGTCCCTCTTCTGGTCCACGAGAACTGGCGTTGGCAGGCTCCGATCCGAGCGCTGAAGCGACTCATGGCGGAAGCCCCCATCGGCCGTGTTTTTCGGGCGAGGGTCGTCTATACCAACAGTTTCCCCGTGTTCGACAACCAGCCGTTCCTCAAGGAGCTGAATCAGTTCATTCTGACCGACATGGGGACCCACATCCTGGACGCGGCCCGCTTCCTTTTCGGGGACTTCGCGGCCCTGTGCTGTCGAACGGCGAGGACGCGTCCCGACATCGAAGGAGAGAACGCGGCAACGCTTCTCATGGAGTCCCGGAGCGGTGTCTCCGTGGTGTGCGAGATCGGCTACGCGGGGTATCCCCGCGAAGACCGCTTCCCCGAGACACTGGTGAAGGTTGAGGGCGCCGCCGGGTCGGTGGAGTTGGGCCCGGACTACTGGGTCCATGTAACCACCCCAAAGGAACGATACGCGCGGCGTCACCCGCCCGCCTACTACAGTTGGGCCGAGCCGGCCTATCTGCTGGTTCAGTCGAGCATCGTCGCCTGCAACGCCAACCTGCTGTACGCCCTACAGGGGAAGGAGGCGGCGGAGACCACCGGGGCGGACAATCTGAAGACCCTGGAGTTGGTCTTTCGGGCCTACGACTCGGCATCCACGAACCGGATGGTCTCGCTGTCCCAGGAACCGACGGAATCGGGGGGGTGATATCCGCCGCTCCCGCGTTCCTTCGGAAGCGGCGGATAACAAGAGGACTCGGTTGGGTCGGCCGCGGCCGGGCCGCACGCTCGGGCGAGAGACCTGGATTCGGGCGGTATCGAGGAGGATGCATGTCGGACGACCGCATATGGGCCTTGGGACGATCCTTCACACCTTATTCCGGGATTGAGCTGCGCGCGGGGCCGCTCTCAATGGTTTTCGAGAGCGAAACGGCCTTTCTCCGTCGGCTGCGCCTGGGCAACACCGAGGTGCTGCGAGGAATCTACGCAGCCGTGCGCGATCGAAACTGGGATACCGTCGCTCCCGAGATTTCCGATCTGGAGATCGATCGCGAAGCGGAACGCTTCCGAATCCGGTTCAACGTCCTGTGCGAGGCGGGCGCCATCCGGTTTCGGTGGCGGGGAGAAATCGACGGAGACCCGGAGGGCGCGGTGCGATTCTCCTTCAGCGGCCGAGCGATCACCTCATTCTATCGCAACCGGATAGGGTTCTGCGTTCTGCATCCGGTGGAGGGTCTCTCGGGTCGGCCTTGCCGGATCGAGCGCGCCGACGGATCGATCGCCGAGGAACGCTTTCCCCGCCACATCTCGCCCCACCAGCTTTTTCGGGAACTGCGCGCCATCACCCACGAGGTCCGACCCGGCGTGAGCGCGGAGGTTCGGATGCTGGGCGACGTTTTCGAGACGGAGGACCAACGCAACTGGACCGACGCATCATTCAAGACCTTCTGCACTCCTTTGTCGCTCCCGTTTCCCGTTCTCGTGGAAGCCGGCGAAGTAATCGAACAGGCCGTCGAAGTAAGAATGACCCGGGCATCGGAAACACCTCTCCGGGTAGTGCCGGTCGCGCAGGACCCTGTGTTCGTCGGTTTGTCCGAAGATCGGCGGTCCGAGCTGCCGGAAGTGGGACTGGGCTGCGACAACGACGCCCACGCCCTTTCGGCTCGCGAGCTGGCCAGGCTACGGAGCCTCGCTCCGTCGCACCTTCGCGTCGATCTTTACCTGTCGGACGACTCCTGGGTCGCGACGCTGGCAAAGGTCGACCGGGAAGCCAAGGAGTTGGGGACTCCCCTGGAACTCGCGGTGTTCGTGACCGACCGCGCCGAGGAGGAGTTGCGCCTGCTGCGCGAACATATCGAGCGGCTGGAGACCTGGATGGCCCGGCTACTGCTCTTTCACGAACGGGAAAGCGTCACCGACTCGCGTTGGGTTCGAGTCGCCCGCGATGTCCTAAGGAAGGACCGTTCCGCTCTGATCCTGGGCGCGGGCACCAACGCCTACTTCGCCGAACTGAACCGGCATCGTCCGGCCGACGGGCTGGATTGCGTCTGCTTTTCAATCAACCCTCAGGTCCACGCCTTCGACGAAGTCTCTCTCGTGGAGACTCTGGAGGCCCAGGGCATGACCGTCCAAAGCGCCCGGCGGTTCGCCTCCGGGGCGGAGATTGTCGTCTCTCCCGTGACCCTTCGGCCCCGCTTTAACCCGAACGCCACCGGGCCGGCGCCTCCGCCTCCGCCGGGCGAACTCCCCCCGGAAGTGGACCGTCGGCAGGTGTCGCTTTTCGGAGCGGGATGGACACTGGGAAGTGTCAAAGCGTTGGCCGAGGCCGGAGCGGCCGGTGTGACGTACTACGAGGCCACCGGCTGGGGAGGGGTGATGGAGCGCGAGGCGGGGTCTCCGCTTCCCACCCACTTTTCCTCCCTCCCCGGGACGGTCTTTCCCCTCTATCATGTGCTCGCCGATGTTCGGGAGCTGTCCGGCGGGGAGGTGCTGACGGCGGAATCCTCCGACCCGCATTCGGTAACCGGCTTGTTCCTGCGGAAGGGGGGCCGGCGTCGACTGATTCTGGCCAACCTCCGGTTCGAGGCCCGCACAATTCGACTGAAGGGATTGCGCCCGGGCGATTACGAGCTCCGACGGCTCGACTTGGACACCGTCCGCGCAGCCATGGAGTCACCGGAAGATTTCCGGTCGGTCCGGGGAGTCTCGCACCGGATCGAGGACGACCACGCGCTGGAGATTCCGGGTTTCGGACTGGCCACACTCGATCCGACGGACCGGAAGACGCCGACAATCGGACGGGAGGGCTGATCGCTATGCGGCTGGGAATTGGAAGCTACGCGTTGGCTTGGGCGATCGGCGTCCCGGGCTATTCGCCCCCCCGACCGCTCTCTCTGCCGGAGTTCCTGGAGAGGTGCGCCGCCCTCGGGGTTGGTGTGGCGCAGATCGCCGACAACTTCCCTCTCGATCGTCTTTCGGAGGTGGAACTCGGGTTGCTGCGGGGGCAGGCGGCGGATCTGGGTCTCGACCTCGAGATAGGCGCGCGTGGGTTCGGCCTTCCCCTTCTTCGACGGTACCTGGACATCGCCCGGTTCCTGCGCTCGGATCTGCTGCGTGTCGTGGTGGACTCCCCCGACCACGAACCCACCGAGGATGAGATCGTATCCACGGCGCGACGTCTTCTCCCCGACCTGGATCGGGCGGGCGTCGGGCTGGCCATCGAGAACCACGACCGCTTCAGAGCTCGGGAGCTTCGGCGAATCGTGGAGCGACTCGCCACCGATCGGGTGGGGATTTGCCTGGATACGGTCAACTCTTTCGGCGCCCTCGAAGGACCCGAGGTTGTCGTGGAGTACCTCGGACCCCACGTGCTCAATCTCCACGTCAAGGACTTCGAGATTCGCCGGGCGGATCACAAGATGGGCTTCGTCCTGACGGGAGCGCCGGCTGGTCGGGGAAGCCTGAACGTCCCGTGGCTGCTCGAACGCATCCGCTCCTTCGGCAGAGATCCCAACGTCATCCTCGAATTGTGGCCTCCCCCAAGAGGCGATGTTGAAGAGACCATAGCACTAGAAGCCTCCTGGCTGGAATCGTCCATCCGCTATCTGAGAACGCTGATCCCCTGTTAGCGCGTCTCCCGCCGCGCGGAATTTCCGCCGCGTTCGTTGAAATCGGCGTGAATCCGCAGCCCCGGAGACTGGGACGGGACACCCACTGGAGGCAGGCACAGGCGGCCGAATTCCAGAAACCGGCCCGAACCTACCTGCCCGGCTGAGGCGGTTCCGGGTTCTTTGTTCTGGCGACTGGGGATCGGTGGGTGTTGTCAGACGGTTGGACTTGTCGGACCGATCCGACCGGCTCGACCCGTCCGACCGGTCCGACGGCCCCCCAATACCCAGTCCCGAAGACCCAGAACCGAAAACCCGGAACCCAGAACCAGCCCCTAGAGCCAATCCAAGGTCCGGTCCACGGCCTTTTTCCAACCGGCGTAATGTTCCTCCCGCCGGTCCTCACCCCATTGGGGCAGCCATTCCTTGTCGACTTGCCACTTCTCGGTCAATTCCTCCTCCCCCTGCCAGAAGCCGGTGGCGAGGCCGGCGGCGTAGGCGGCGCCGAGAGAGGTTGTCTCGGAGATCCGGGGACGGACCACCCGAACGCCCAGGATGTCGGCCTGAAGCTGCATCAGGGTGTCGTTGACCGAGGCGCCGCCGTCGACCCGGATCACCTCGAGACTCAAGCCCGAATCCCTCTCCATGGCCTCAAAGACGTCGCGCGTCTGGAGGCAGATCGCCTCCAGCGTGGCCCGCGCCAGGTGTCCCTTGTCGACGTACCGGGAGAGGCCGACGATCGCCCCCCGGGCGTCGGATCGCCAGTAGGGCGCGAAAAGGCCGGAAAAGGCGGGCACGAAGTAGATGCCGCCGTTGTCGGAGACGGTGTTGGCCAGCTCCTCGATCTCCGACGCCGACCGGATCAGGCCGATCTGATCCCGCAGCCACTGGACCGCCGACCCGGTCACGGCGATGGACCCCTCCAGAGCATAGACCGGCGGCGCCTCCCGCCATTGATAACAGACCGTCGTCACCAGCCCGGCCCGGGATTCGATGACCTCGCCTCCCGAGTTGAGGAGCATGAAGTTGCCGGTTCCATAGGTGTTCTTCGCCTCGCCCGGGCTGAAGCAGACCTGACCCACGGTCGCCGCCTGCTGGTCTCCCAGAATGCCCGCGACCATCAGCCCGTCGCCCAACGGTCCTTCGCCCCGGGTTTCGCCGAACGCCGTGGAGGAGGGTCGGATTTCGGGCAGCATCCCCCGGGGGATCCCGAAAATGGACATCAGTTCCTCATCCCACTGGAGCGTTCGGAGATCCATGAGCATGGTCCGGCTGGCGTTGGTCACGTCGGTGGCGTGCACGCCGCCCTCGGGGCCTCCGGTGAGATTCCAGAGAAGCCAGGTGTCGATGTTGCCGAAGAGCGCCTCGCCCCGCGCGGCCGCCTCGCGCAGTCCGGGAACGCTTTCCAGCAACCACCGAATCTTGCCGCCGGAGAAATAGGTCGCCGGGGGAAGCCCCGCCCGGCTCCGGATCAGTTCGGCTTCGCCGGAACGCTCCAGCCGGGACATGTCGTCGGCGTTGCGGGTATCCTGCCAGACCACGGCGTTGTACCAGGGGGCGCAGGTGCGGGGATTCCAGACCACCGTCGTTTCCATCTGGTTGGTCAAACCGACGGCGTGCAGATCGGCGGGACGCAGACCCGCGTCGGCCAGAGCCCGTTCGGTCACGGCCCGGGCATTCTCCAGAATTTCCAGGGGATCGTGCTCCACCCAGCCCGCCCGGGGGAGGATTTGGCGGTGCTCCATTTGGCACCGCGCCGTCTCCGCCCCGGACCGGTCGAAGATCATGAATCGGGTGCTGGTGGTTCCCTGATCGAGTGCCGCCACGAAATCAGCCATGGTTCGGTTCTCCCTTTTTCTTCAATCAGCGGTCGTGCCTGCGGCGCCCGCGTCGAGGGCAAGACTCGTCCTTAGAAGCCGATCGCCGCGTAGAGAATCGCACCGAGGGCGCCGCCCAGAAGCGGCCCGACGATCGGAACCCACGCGTACCCCCAGTCGGAATCGCCCTTGCCGGCGATTGGCAGGATCCAATGCGCCAGGCGGGGCCCGATGTCCCGGGCGGGGTTGATGGCGTAGCCCGTCGGGCCTCCCAGCGACAAGCCGATACCCCAGACCAGCAGACCCACCAGCAGGGGCTGGATCCCGCCGCTGTAGACGACCGTCAGATCGAGATCGCCGGGGGCCAGGAGCGTTTGAGCGTTGTCGCCGATGGCCAGCACGCCGAACACCAGGACCGCCGTGCCGATCGCCTCGCAAAGCAGGTTGGCCGGTGTGCGCCGGACCGCCGGAATGGTGGAGAAGACAGCCAGCTTGGAGGGGCGATCTTCGGTCAGGCCCCAGTGAGGGAGGTAGGCTAACCACACGATCACGCCGCCCAGGAAGGCCCCTACCGTCTGGGCGAGGATGTAGCCGGGAACCTCACCCCAGGGAAAGGAGCCGATGACGGCCAGGGAAAAGGTCACGGCGGGATTGATGTGGGCCCCGCTGATCCGTCCCACGGCGTAAATGGCCATGGCCACACCCATCGACCATCCGCTGACGATGACGATCCATCCCCCGTTCTGCCCTTTGGATCGGGAGAGCAGGACATTGGCGACGACGCCGCCCCCGAAAATGATGAGGATCGCGGTCCCGACAACCTCGGCAACATACTTCTCCATAGACCTCCCCGCGGTTGACTTCCCGAAAGGCTAGCAGATCCGCGGGGAGATCAAAAGCGAAGTGATCTTGACAACTCTCTTCGCCGGACAAGAATCGGAGACCGGCGGTTTCGCGGAGTTCGGCTCGACCGAGGTCGCGCCCAGGGGGGGCGGGTCGAGCCCCGCCGACGAGGATGCTGGGGCAGGGCGCCGCGCAGATTGCTTGTCCCCGGGCATCCGAGAAAAACGACCCGCGGGCCTGCGATTTCGCGAAGGTCGCCGGGCTCGAGCTCCCTGCGGGCCATGTCCTTGTTTCTTCTCGAAAACCGTCCAACCTTGCTGCGAAAAAGACCGTATCCCGCTGGAGTGTGCGGAGAGGGCGTCACCGGCTTCCCGTCCGAGGAGGAACCTCGAGCGCTCCAACCGCGGCGGATCGGCGGCGGACCATGGCGGAGGCGCCGCCGAGGCAGACGAGACAGGCGCCCGCCAGGGAGAGCGGATCCGGCAAGTGGGCCCAGAGGAGCCAGTCGAGCAGACCCGCGAAGAGGACCGAGCTGTATATGAAGGGGCCGACGCGGGCGGCGGGGGCCGAGGCGTAGCCCCGGGTGAGCAGGATCTG
This sequence comes from uncultured Acidobacteriota bacterium, assembly GCA_964422565.1. Lineage (GTDB taxonomy): Bacteria > Acidobacteriota > UBA6911 > RPQK01 > JAPXNP01 > CAYRCA01. The sequence goes on from CAYRCA010000151.1 coordinate 7,730, forward strand.
GGCCAGCGCGGCCAAAGCGCCGACGACCAGGAGGAGCCCGACGTCCCAGGAGGACAGGTCGAAACCGGCGACGACCGTGGGAAGGGCCGAGACGGCGGTGGAGACGAGGGAGAAATATACGACGATCCGGGTCGCGGGTTCGGTCCGGGTCAGCCGACGAATCGTCACCTGGGCCAGGGCGCCCAGGATGCCCGCGCAGAGGCCGACGAGCGCCACCGGGTCGACGAGGCCTTCGCTGGGCTTTACGATCAGGGCGACTCCCGCGAATCCGAGCCCGACCGCCACCCAGACGGCCCGGGTCATCTCCTCGCTCAACCACAGCCAGGCGATGACCGGCATGAACAGCGGAAGCGTGTAGTTGAGCAGCACGGCGTCGGCCAGTTGAAGTCGTCCGATGGTGAAGAAAAAGCAGTACATGGCGCCGAGACCGGCCAGCGCGCGAAGAAGATGCAGGTGGAACACCCCGGTCCGCAGCGTTCGGACGCCGGACCAGCCGATCCAGGGGAGGAGAACGAGCAGCGAGAAGGCGTTTCGGAGGAAAACGACGACCGCGTTCGGCTGTGTCGCCGCCACCATCTTCACCCCGGCGCTCATCAGGGCGAAAAGGGCTCCGGCCCCAACCACCTGTATAGCTCCACTGAGAGGAATCACGCGGCTGTTTCCCGTTGAAAAGCGATGAGTCTACCCGAAAAGCGGAGATCAAGAGAGATGTGCCAGCCAATGAGTCTACCCCTGCTGTCGGAGGAGGAGATTCGAGCCGATCTGGAACGTTTGGGCGGTGCCGGAAGCTTGAGTGCCGAAATCCTCCTTCGGTGGTGTTTGCGCCAACGCGATGTGCCTCGAACTGGGGTGGATTGGCTTCCGCTCCGGGTCGTCCGAGCGTGCGGGGAGAGTGACCATTGATGGTCAGGAATCCTTCCGGTGAGAGTTATCATCTGGGTGTAGTGCGTGGGGGTCCGAAGCATCGGACCAAATTCGGGATCCGGTCCAGCCGACGGGGATTGCCTTCGCTTCGCCGCGGGTTTGAAATAGGAGAGGCCGTTTTGGGGGAGAGCCCGTTGAGGGGGCGTGGAACAGCGGGATGGATAAGACTGGCGATGGTGTTATGAGGAACGTCAAAGCACTCGGCGTGTTCGTGGTTCTTCTGTTCGGCGGCT
>CAYRCA010000152.1:0-8848 GCA_964422565.1 uncultured Acidobacteriota bacterium
GTTTTGCAGGCGGCGGACCCCCCCGGCGGCGTCGGTCGTGTGCAGAGTACTGAAAACGAGGTGTCCCGTCATGGCGGCGTTGACGCAAGCCCGGGCCGTTTTGTTGTCGCGAATCTCCCCGATGAGGATGATGTCGGGGTCCTTGCGCAGGAAGCGCCGCGCATAGTCGTCGAAAGTGTTGCCGATGGCCTCGTGGACCTGGTACTGGGAAATTCCCTCAAGGACGTACTCGATCGGGTCCTCGGCGGTCACGATCTTCCGGTTGCCCTTGTTCAGGTAGCTCAACGTCGAGTACAGGGTCGTCGTCTTGCCCGATCCGGTGGGGCCGGTAAAAAGAATCAGGCCCTGCGGGTTCTCGACCAACCGCAGGTAGTTCTTCAGCGTGGCGTCGGAAAAGCCGAGCTTCTCAAGGGTCAGCAGGTTCTTCTGTCGGTCCAGTATCCGGATGACCGCATCCTCGCCGAAGGGCGTGGCGTGGACGTTGATCCGGAAGTCGATGAAGCGGTCGCGCCCGATCCTCTTCTTGAAGACGCCGTCCTGGGAACGGCGCCGTTCCGCGATGTCGAGGCCCGAATCGACCTTCAGAATCGAAATGACATTGGCGATGTTCTCTTTGGTGACGGGGGTCAGTCGATCCTCGAGCACGCCGTCGATCCGAAAGCGGACGTGAACCTGCGCCTCCAGATTCTCGATGTGGACGTCGCTGGCGCCCTCCGTCACGGCGCTGTAGAGGAGCTGGTTCACGATTCGCTTGATCTCGGGCATGTTCAACGAATCGACGAGGTCCTCGCTTCGCTCGGCCTCAACCGTCTCCATCTCCTCCGCCGACTCCACCAAGCCGCGAGAGTGATACACGTAGGCGATTCCGGCCTGGATATTGGAGGGGGAGGCGAGAACGGGCCGCATCCGGAGTTCGTGGGGCGCCAGGATCCCGGCCAGAATGTCCTGCAGGTTCAAGTCGGCGGGGTCCGCCATGGCCACCAGAACTTCCCTGGTCTTGGGGTCCCGGGCGAGCATCACCACCTGGTTCTGCTCGGCAAAGCGTTTCGGCAGGAATCGGCTGATCTCGAGGTCGATCTCGGCTGTGGCGAAGCGGCGGTACTCGCATCCCAGTTTGGCGGCCACCGTTCGTAGGACGGCGTCCTCCGAGACGAACCCCTTCTCGATGAGGATCTCGCCCAGCTTCTTCCCGGTCCCCTTCTGAATCGCCAGGCACTGGCTCAATTGGGCCTCCTTGATCAACTCCTCCTCGACCAGGACTTCCCCCAGCGGCAGTTCCCTGAGCCTTGCCCTGCGGGCGCCGTAGGTTCTCTCCAGGGCATCCCGAAGCTCCTCGGCCACTGCGGGAATGACTCGAACCTCCCGCCGGGTGAGAGATTTCAATTCCGCCATCGTCAGCTGATCCAGGTGTCTGCTGGCTGCGACAACTAGTTCATCGTCAGACTCGATAAGGGGGAGGATCCCATAGCGCCGCGCCGTCGCCTCGGGAATGACGTGTGCCAGACGGCGGTCAATGAAAAGCGACGAAAGAAGAGAGGGGTTGTTCTCTCTCTCCTGTCCGCCGAGGCTCACTGCCAGCTCCTCGCGGGACACCAGTCCCAGATCGAGGAGAATCTGACCCAGGGGTTTCGCCTCGGTTTTCTGATGCTCCAGGGCCCGATCGAGTTCATCCGGGGAGATGACCTCCTCCTCCTGGAGGATCTCCCCCAGTTTTCGGTGCCGCGCATCGCTTTCGTACAGAGTGCTGAGGATCTGGTCGAGATCGCGCAGCTGGCACGTTATCGCGCAGACCGGCTTGCGCAGCTCCTCGGTCAGGAGTTTCAGCCGATCTCGTGTGACCTCCTCCGCCGCGGCCACAACGAGGCCCTTGCCCAGCCTCCGAAGGGGCACCACGCGAAAGCGCCGGGCCGTCTCCTGGGGAAACTCCCGCAGGAGGTCGACCTCCACGAAGACCCCCATCTGAATCTCCAGGATCTGATCGGGCTTCTCTGGGCTCAAGAACCTGCTCCTCGGCATCCTCCCCGTCAGGAGGCGACTGCAATTTACCATAATCGGAAGGACCGACCTAGAAGCGTGATCCAGCACACTCTGCGTCGGGTCCGAGCGTTTGACCCGAGGGACTGCGTTAGTCGATTTAGTGCCGAGTCTCTCCAAGAGTCTGTCCCCTGGAGGCCCCTGGAGGCTTGGCGCAGCCCTCGGACGAAGGCGAGCGTGGTGCGGATACGCCCACCGCGTTTCAGGGGCTTCCGGCGGCGGGCTCGCCGACGGTCTGAGTCTTCCCGGTCGCCATCTGCTCCATGTACTGATACTGGTACAGCTTGTAGTAAAGCCCCCCCCTGCGGAGGAGCTCGGCGTGGGTCCCCTCCTCCCGGATCTCCCCTTTGTGGAGCACGACGATTCGATCGCAGTTCCGAATCGTTGAAAGACGATGGGCGATGATGAGAGAGGTATGGTCTTCCATCAACCTCTCCACCGCGCTCTGAATCACGAGTTCGGTGTCCGTGTCGACCGAAGAGGTGGCCTCGTCCAGAACCAGGATCCGGGGGCTGTGGGCCAGCGCGCGGGCGAAGGCCAGCAATTGACGTTGGCCCACCGAAAGGGAACTGCCCCGTTCGCTGACGGCGGTTGAATACCCCTCCGGGAGGCGGTGGATGAATGGATGGGCGTGAACCTGCTGGGCGGCTTCCTTCATCTCCGCGTAGCTGATGGGCCGGCTCCACAGACGCACGTTCTCCTCCACCGAGGCGCTAAATAGAAAGACATCCTGCAGGACCACGGCGACGGCCCGGCGGAGTTGGGTCAGGTCCATTTCCCGGACGTCGACGCCGTCGACCAGGATCCGACCCGCGTCGACGTCGTAGAAGCGACAGAGGAGGTTGATCAAGGTCGACTTTCCCGAGCCGGTTGCGCCGACGATGGCCACTTTCTCGCCCGGCCGCACCCGAAGGTTGATGTTCCGTAGGACCGGAGTTCCCGGCCGGTAGGAGAAGGAGACATTCCGGAACTCGATGGCTCCCTCGACTCGATCCAGTTGCCTTGGTTGAGCGGGCGGCACGATCCCGGGTTCGGTCTCCAGCAGGTCGAAGATTCTCTCGGAGCTGGCCATGGCGCTCTGCAGAATATTGAATTTCTCGCTCAGATCGCTGATGGGCTTGTAGAAGCGTTCCGCGTACTGGATGAAGGCCACCAGCACACCCAGAGTGACCGCGCCCTCCAGAGCGTTGAGCCCGCCGTACCAGAGGATGAGGCCGATCGACAAGGCTCCGATCAGATCGACCACGGGGTAGTAGACGGCGTAGGCGAAGATGGAAGCCAGGTTGGCGTCCAGGTGTTCCCGGTTCCTCTCGTCAAACTCCCGGAGTTTGCGGTCTTCCTGGACGAAGATCTGCACGACCGCCATTCCGGTAATGCTCTCCTGCAGGAAAGCGTTGATCCGGGCGATAGCCGTGCGAACGCGGCGGTAGGAGCCGCGAACCTTCCTCTTGAAGGCGATGGTGACCGCGAACAGCGCCGGAACGACGGAGAGACAGACCAGGGCCAGCCGCCAGTCGAGCCAGAACATCACCGCGATAATGCCGCCGAGCGAAACAATGTCGCCGAAAATGCTGACCACCCCCGACGTAAACAACTCGTTCAGGACATCGACGTCGGTGGTCATCCGGGTGATCAGCCGTCCCACCGGGGTACGGTTGAAGTAAGCCAGGTCCTGCCTTTGAATGTGCCGGAAGATCCGCATGCGCAGGTCGTACATGATCTTCTGGCCGGTCCAGTTGGTGAGGTCGGTTTGGGCGAAGGAAACGGCGAACTGGACGAGCAGAACGGCCAGGTAGAGTTGGGCGACCGTCGCCAGTCCCTCGATGTCCCGGTTCTCGATGTGCCGGTCGATGGCGATCTCGGTGAGCAGGGGCGGAACCAGGCGGAGACCGGACACGACGATCAGGAGAAGGACGGCGACCAGGACGACCCATCGGTAGGGAAGGAGACAGCGAAACAGTTTGCGAGCCAGACGATGATCGTAGATCCGGCCCAGGCTCTCCTCCTCGTGAAAGGACGTCATCCGCCGATCCCCAACTCTTCCTTCAGCAGCTGTTTGCGGTGGAGGTCCGCGTAGTACCCCTCCCGCTCCAGCAGCTCGGAATGGGTCCCCCGCTCCACGATCCGCCCCTCGTCGAGGACGACGATCTGATCCGCCATCTTCACCGTCGAGACCCGGTGGGAGATGAGGATCGATGTCCGGCGCTCCAGGTGAGAGGAGAGGCGTTCCAGGATTCGCTCCTCGGTCTCCGTGTCGACCGCCGAAAGGGAGTCGTCCAGAATCAGAATGCGGGGATCGACCAACAGGGCGCGGCTAATGGCGACCCGCTGCTTCTGCCCTCCCGACAACGTGATGCCCCGCTCACCCACGAAGGTGGAGAACCGCTCGGGAAACTCCTCGATTTCGGGAAGGAGGTTGCTGGTCCGGGCGGAATCCAGGATCTCCTCCTTTGTGGCCGCGGGCTTTCCAAAGGCGATATTCCCGGCGATCGTGTCGGAGAAGAGAAAGGCGTCCTGGGGGCAGTAGCCGATGGCGCGTCGCAGAACCCGCAAAGGAATGTGGTTGATGTCTATTCCGTCAAGGAAGATCTTCCCTTCGGGCACCGGTTGCAGCCGGCACAGCAGGTTGACGAGTGTCGACTTGCCGGAGCCCGTCCGACCGACGACGGCGAGGGTGCGGCCGGCGGGGACGTGGAAGGAAATGTCGGAAAGGACCTGGCTTCCGTTGTAGGAAAAGCTTAAGCGATCGACCGCGATTTCCCCGTTCAGCACCGTGGTCGTTCGGGCGAGTCCGTCGTGGACTTCGGGCATCTCGTCAAAAAGCTGGTTGATGCGCCCCATGGACGCCGATCCACGTTCGAAGAGGTTGATGACGAAGCCCAACGCGATCGTGGGCCACGTCAGCATGGAGAGGTAGGCGATGAAGGCCACGAAGTCGCCCAGGGTGATGACGCCCGTGATGACCTGGCGGCCCCCGTACCAGATCAGGCCCACCAGCGACAGTCCCAGCAGCAGGGCGAGCAGAGGCTGAAACGCCCCCCACAGCCGGACCAGTGAGAGACTGCGGTCCAGGTATTCGTCGTTGGCCCGCCGGAACCGGCGGACGAAGGCCTCCTCCTGATTGTAGGCCTTGACAACCCGCATCCCCGACACGTTCTCCTGAGCCAGGGTGGTCAGCCAGGAGAACTGCTCCTGGATTCTTTCGAAGCGCTGATGGATCCGTTTTCCGAAGTACTTGACGCAAATGGAGACCGCGACCAGCGGAATGAGGGTCAGCACCGCCAGCCTCGGGCTGAGGCTCAGCAGGATCGAGACGGTCAGCAGGGTGGTGAAGAAGGTGTTGACCGAGTACATGATGCCGGGACCCAGAACCGACCGCACCGCCGACAGGTCGTTGGTTGCCCGGGCCATCAGGTCGCCTGTGGAATACCGCTGAAAGAAGGGGGCGGACATCCTTTCCAGGTGTCTGAAGAGATCGTTGCGAAGGTCGTACTCGATGACCCGGGAGACGCCGATCAGGATCCGGCGCATCTGAAAGCGAAAGACCCCCTCGACGGCGCTGACCAGCACGATCAGGAGGGCGTAGGTCGTGATTACGGTCGCGGTCATCCCCGACGCTTGAAGGGCGTTCGTGGCCTCCCGCAGGATCCAGGGGACGACGACGGCGGCCATGTTGGTGAGAAGCACCATCAGACCACCGACCAGAAATCGTCTGCGATACCTGCCGAGATAGGGTAGCAGTCGCAGGAGGGGACGATCCCTCGTCTCGGCGCCGGAACGTCTACGGCGCATCGAAGCCTGTCAGATGCGGGACGTTCTCCCCCTCGCCGTCGAGGAAAGACAGCTTGTAGCCCCGGATGAAGGGTGAACTCTCCGCGTAGCGGACCTGGAAGATTCCGGGGCGTCCGGGGGGAAGGGGTTGAGGGCTGACCTCGGCCATCACCTCGTCGAGAGGCTTGCCGTCCGTGCCGACCACTTCCACGGCGACGCGCAGCCCCGTCACGGGGTCCGCCGTCTGATTCCAGACTTCCCCCTCGACGGAAAAACCCTCGTGGAAGCGGTCGAACCGAAGAGAGGTGACCCGCAGAGGGGTGATCTGCCAGGCGGTGCCGGACACCAGGTTTGTCGTATGGGGCAGGGGGACGAAGGAATAGGCGATGAAGAAGAGGCTTGCCAGAAAGAGGGCGAGCAGGAGGCCGTTCATCGCGGTGCGCCACGGATTCGGTTGGAGTGGGAGGGTGACGGATCGCGACCGCTGGTCGGACGCGGCGATCTCAGCGTACAGATCTCCCAGCCGTCGCTTGCGCCTCCTGAAACGGCTTCGGGCGACGAGAAGGATGACCACGTAGGAAACGAGGAATGCCCATAGGGAGTAAACCAGGGCGCGGTCCAGGATATCGGTCGCTTCGAGATTCATGGTCGTCCAGGCCCCGGCACCGTCGGAGGCCTTTCCCCGGTCCCGGGAACGTGGCCGGGGTCCCTCTCCCAATAACCCTTCCGCGGCCTCTCCAGAGAAAAGCGTTCCCCGAAAAGCAGCTTACCGAATTCGGTGAGCAGGTCCTCCTCCCGGTTTCCGTTGCTGGGGATCTCCAGCCAAGACTCGTTTCCGAAAAAGTCGCGGTTGAGGGCCCGGATGTTGGCCCACACGGTCACCACGGTCTCCGCAGCCTCCACGAACTGAATCTGCACCTCGAACTGGTATTCGGCACGAAGCCACTGGCCGTCGCCCAACCGCTGGGCCTGACCGATCTTGCCCAAATAGGAGTTCGTAAGGGGGCCCGAGATATACTCCCGGTACCCGGTAACGAGCCGTCCCTGCCCCCTATCCTCGCTCTGTACAACGAGCTTCCTTTCACTCAGGACCTCATGCATCCCGTTCCAGGCGGCCTCGAATGGGATCCTGACGCGCAGGGGGGGAGGGGCGGAGGTCGACTGCGCCCACATCAAGCTGGAAACGGCGCAAACACCAACTCCGAGAAGAGCCGCGCGGATTCGCTTCATAACAGTATCGAAAACCCGAGAATCCCCTTCATCTTAAACCATCCGTCGGGCTCGGTGTAAACGGCGGGTTCGCGGGGGAGGCGATCGACTTCCCGGCACTTTGCAGGCTTTCTGGTCTCGGGAAGCCAACCGTACTCCGCCGGGGACTCCTGGCCCAGAGACGGAGCCGTGTGCATATCCCCGCCCGCACGCCTGACACCGTCCGCCCCGAGTCTGCCGTTGCCAGACAACCACCAGCCGACCGACGGGACATCGCGGTGGAGGCTTCCTCTCACCGTCGGGCGGGGAAGAGGCGATCGGCGTTGTCGCGGTAAACCCGGGCCAGCACGTCCTCGGGCAGTTGGAGGCCGTGGATTCTCCAATGCCCCGCGGGTGGATCCTCCTCCGAGTGGTACTCGAAATACTCGGCCTCCGTCTCGAGAAACCGGTAGTAGATCGGGTGCTCGGCGCGTTCGAGTCCCGCGCCGAAAAGAATCCGGTCCGAGTACCGGGAGAAGAAACGTCGCGCGGCGTAGGGTCTGCGGCCGAGTTCCGAGATTCGCCCCGAGATCTCGACGTGGAAATTGGGCAGCGCGTCGAGGCGCCGGGCCAGCGAGTCCAGGTCCTCCGCCTCTTCTCCCATGTGAAGCGCCACGAAGACCGTGGCGGGATGGCGCCCCGCCACCCGGTCGCGCTCCTCCAGGATCGCTTCCCGCAGCGGCAGGCCGAGGCCGTGCAGAGAGAGGGAAGGGTTTTTCCGCAGGGTCTCGTACTGTTCGTTGTGCCGGTCCACGGACGCGAAAAAGGCCGCCGGCGCGGCGGAGTGGAGCAGGACGGGCAGGCCCAGTTCCCCGCACGCGGCCCACAAAGGATCCAGGCGGGGATCGTCCACCGGAACCCGTCGTCCGCCGCCGTCGGTGAGGAAGAGGCCGAGGCGGTTCGAGATCCAGACGCCGGAGAAGCCGATTCCGGCCGCCCGTCGCAGCCGTCGGACCTGATCCTCGGCGAAGCCGGGCTGGTCGGTTCGATCCAGATCGGGCTCGAGAAAGAGGAGAAACCTGTCCCGGTGGGGTCCCAGCCGGGCCGGCCAGTCGTCGCCCTCGATCTCCCCCGGGGAGAGGATGAGCGCACCGGTCCGGACACCGGCGTCATCGAGGCGCCGCACCAGAAGCTCCGGGTCCCGGTTATCTCCGTCCCAGCGGAGGGCGCCCAGATCCACGGCGGGGACGCGCGGCAGAAGAATGTGGAAGGTGGGGACCCGGAGCATGGGGATCGGCACGTACTCGTCCAAGTAAAGATCGTGTTCCTCCGGATCCAGTTCGGGCCTTTCGAGATAGCGCTGGACTCCCTGGCCCGGCACAAGCCGCACGCCGACCGCGAGCAGAAGAAGGGAAAGGATCGCCGCCGCCGGAAGTCTCATCGCTCTCCCCCTCCCAGCCCGGGAATGAGTCGCTCCGCGTTTCGGAAGTAGACCTTCTCGAGAACCTCGTCGGGGAGGTGGAGGCCGTAGATCCGCCAGTCCCCCGTGGGCGGCCGGGGATGGTCGTAGTAGCGGAAGTACTCGTCGTCCGTTTCGAGGAAGCGATAATAGATCCGGTGGCGGGGCTGGATCCGGGCGGCGGGGCTGCGGTCGGTTCCGAAAAGGATCCGGTCGGCGTGTTGTATGAAGAATCGACGGGCGGAGTAGGGCTGCCGTCCCAGCTCCGCCACACGACCCGAGATGTCCACATGAAAGTTGGGGTAACGGCGCAACACGGAGGCGACGTAGTTCAGATCCTCGGAGTGGTTGCCCACGTGGGCGCCGATGAAGACGGTGTCGGGATGCCGTTCCAGA
>CAYRCA010000153.1:0-8742 GCA_964422565.1 uncultured Acidobacteriota bacterium
CGCGGAGATCAAGATTCAGCCAAGCCGACACTTTGCGCGAATCAGCCTGGAGGGAGTAGTCGACCGCTTCGACAACAACGGCGGCGATTTCTACCTCGACATCGGCGGCGGCGCCGAGGTTCTGGTGAAATTGACGGAAGACACCGTCATCCGGGGCGGGTTGGTGGCCGGCGCCTATGTTAGAGTCACGGGCCACATCAACCAGGATCTCGCCGTGGTCGCCGCCTCGGTGAGTGTGGTCGGACTCTTCGAGCTGTCTCCCAACCAGCTGCGGATGGGTTTCGAAGAGACCCGTGAAGTCACCGTGGTTCTGCGCCAGCCCCTGTCCGCGGACCTGGTCCTCGAGGTGGAATCCCTGGACTTGGCTGTCGCCGATGCCGGTTCCTCATCGGTTCTCATAGAGGCGGGGAATCTGTCGGCCGTTATTGAAGTTACGTCCGGAACGTCCGCCGGCCGAACGGAGATAGTCGTCACCGCCCCGGAGGCGTTCGGCTCTGCGGCCCGGAGCGTGAGAGTGACGGTGGGGGACATTTCGGGCTTTGGGGGACCTCCGCACCCCCTCGGCCTCGGGTGGGCGCCTCGGGTCGTCCGCGCGGCTCCCCAGGGCTGGGTGGACGTCAATCTGAGGCTACAGTTCGGAGCGGCGCCGGAGGATCTCGTGATTCGTCTCGAACTCGTGGACTTCTCCGAAGATCTGGATCTCGAGCATCCCGACACCGTGGTCATCCCCCAAGGCGAACGGTTCGTGCGTCTGCGTCTCCTCTTTCACTCCCGCACCGGCTCGGGCCTGCTGCGCGCCACATTGAACGAAGGCGACGATGAGGTGACGGCCGAACTGGACATCGATCTTCGGCCGCCCGCAACACCAGGGACTCCGGGGACGCCGACTCAGCCCAACCTGGGGATCGTCTGGACGCCTCCGCGGGTCCAGGTCGGGGCCGGGTCCGAGTTCACCGCCACCCTGCGCCTTACCCCCCGCGCGCCGGAGGTTCTCGATGTCCGCATCTCCGTCAGTGAGACCCTCGCTACGGGGCGCTTCCCCTCGGTTGTCCCCGTGGCGGCGGGCCAGCAGGAAGTTCGGGTTCGGTTCGTGGCGCCGGACGCCGCGGGGAGGATCCGTTATCGAGCCGCGCTGTCGCGGGAATTCGGCGGCGGTCACGCCGATCTCGAGGTGGCGGTGTTCTAGAATCCACAACCGGGTCCCGAGCGGTCCCGGGTTCGACCCTTCGCCCGGCGGACCGGTTCCAGATCGGGACGCCCGCGTCGTCTCGATGCGGGCGTCCCGCGGGCCGCTCATGTCGCCCCTCCCGGGCCGGCGAGTTTTGCGCCGATTCCACCCTCTCCTTATAATCTCTCCTTTTGACGTTCCGCTTGAGGTTCCTCGGCCCCCGGGCCCGCGCTCCCCGGGTGAGGTCTCGCGCGCAACGGCAGGGTTCTCTGCCGCCTGTTAAAGGAGGAAGTCGATGGGTACCAAAGTCGTTCTTGCCTATTCCGGCGGTCTGGATACGTCGGTGATCTTGAAATGGCTCCTGAACAAAGGCTTCGACGTGGTCTGCTTTCTGGCTAATGTGGGCCAGCGGGAGGACTTCGACAAGGCCCGGGAGAAGGCTCTCCGGATCGGCGCCTCCCGAGTCTACGTGGAAGACCTGCGCGAGGAGTTCGTCACCGACTACATCTTCCAGGCCCTCAAGGCCAACGCCCTGTATGAGGGACGCTACCTGCTGGGCACCTCCCTCGCGCGGCCTCTCATCGCCAAGCATCAGATTCACATCGCCCAGGAGGAGGGCGCTCGACACGTAGCTCACGGGGCGACGGGCAAGGGCAACGACCAAGTCCGCTTCGAGTTGGCCTACAGCGCGCTCGATCCCCACATGGGGGTGATCTCTCCCTGGAAGGATCCCGAGTTCCTGGCACAGTTCCGGGGCCGAACCGACATGCTGCGGTATGCCGAGGAGCAGAGCATCCCCGTCACCGCCACTTTGCGCAAGCCCTACAGCGAGGACGACAACCTCATGCACATCAGCCACGAGGCGGGAATCCTCGAGGATCCCTCCAAGCCGGCCTCCGAGGAGATCTACTCCCGGACGATCTCCCCGAAAGACGCCCCGGACGAGGAGACCCTGATCGAAATCGAGTTCAAGGACGGACTCCCCACGCGCGTGACCAACCTGAATACCGACGAGCGGATCACGGCCCCCCTGACCCTCTTCGAGTATTTGAACGAGTTGGGTCGCGTCAACGGCATCGGTCGCGTGGACATGGTCGAGAACCGCTTTGTCGGGATCAAGTCCCGGGGCATTTATGAGAGTCCCGGAGCGACGATTCTGTGGGCGGCGCACCGCGATATCGAAGGTATCGCCATGGACAAAGAGGTCATGCACATGAAGCAGATGCTGGAGCCCAGGTTCTCCGAGTATCTGTACAACGGGTTCTGGTTCGCTCCGGAGATGGATTTCCTGATGGCGGCATTCAATCAGTCTCAGGAGGCGATCGACGGCCGGGTCACTCTGTCCCTATACAAGGGCAACGTCTGGGCTGTCGCGCGCGAGTCTCCCACTTCTCTCTACAACCAGGAACTGGGCAGCATGGACGTGGAGGGCGGCTTCGACCAGACCGACGCCAGAGGATTCATCAAGCTCAACGCGATTCGTCTCAAGGCCCACAGTGTCATTCTGGACAAGAAGAAGATCGGCCTGTATCACGTCATCCAGCCCGCCGAGGAGTAGGTGGCCCGCGTCCAGGAGATGGGGTGTTCAGGCTTCTTCCGGGGCGGGTCCAAATTGTCACTGCTCCGATAGCCTCTTGCATGCCCAGGGTCGATGGTGACCAGACTCACACCCCTCCCCCCTCGCCTCGGCTATTCTCGGCACGTGCCGACAGCAGGGTCGTGACCGCCCTGCGAGTGTCGGCCGCGGTCCGGGAGCGGACAGCCCGGGGAGGTGCATGGGATGCGGAAGATCAGTATCGCTCGCCGAAGGCTCGAGCTCATCGACAGCTCACAGATCCCCACCACGGCCGAGCTGCGCAGTTTTCGTCGGGAGAGCTCGGGTGTGGCCCACAGCTCCCCCGACGGCCTCGAAACGGCGGGGACCACATTGACCTATCCGATCTCGGAAGCGGACGCCCAGATCCTGGAGTCCATGGCTTCCCGCGAAAGACTGCGCCAATTGACCGCAACGCTGCATCGAAGCGGTCACTTCCTGGTGCTCAAACTCGAACCGTTGTTGAACGGAAGGCGACTTCTCTCCTGCGAGCAAGTGTCGGAGATTCTCGGAGTGAGTCGTGCGTACATCTACCACTTGGCTCGCGCGGGGAAGCTTCCTGCCTACCGAATAGGGAGGATGCTTCGATTCGAACCGGATGATGTCCTAGGTTTTCTGTCCGATTGCCAGAGTCAAGCAAGGGGTACGTCATGTACTTAGAGTATTGGGGCCTCCATCGGAATCCCTTTGACAGCGTGCCCGATCCGGGGATGTATTTCCGGGCGCACTCGACGGTTGAGAGCACGGTAGCGGAACTGCTTTTTGCCATCGAGGAGGGCAACGAGTGTCTCGCGGTTGTGGTCGGCGAGGTCGGACTCGGCAAAACCACGTCTTTGAGGGTCGTCCTGAATGAGTTGTCCGCCGACCGGTACCGTATCGCCTTCGTGACCAATCCGGACATCACCTTCGTCCAGCTCATGCGGGAGATCATCGGCCAGTTGGAGGGTGAACCGTGCACTATCCGAGCCAAGGAGGCGCTGCTGGAGGCGTTCAACCGGATTTTGTTCGAAGCCGCCGATTCGGGCCAAAGAGTTCTCATCTTCATCGACGAGGGCAACGCGATGAAAGGCCCCAGCATGGAAGGGCTTCGGCTGCTGACGAACATGCAGGAGGACACTCGCAACCTCCTGACCATCGTCATAGCGGGCCAGCCGAAGCTGGGCCGGATGCTGGAGGACCCCAGACGGGCGAACCTTTTTCAGCGGGTGGGCGTCTACGCCAGGCTCGAGCCGATCGGCTCGACCGATCTGGTCCGCGACTATATCGAACATCGACTTGAGAGAGCCGGCGCCTCCGGACGTATTTTCGACGACGACGCCGTGGCCTCCATCTTCGAACACAGCGGAGGCGTTCCTCGCTTGGTCAACCGCCTCTGCAAACTGTCTCTGAAGGCGGGCGAGACGAACCAGCTCGGGACAATCGGCACGGAAGTCATCGAGGAGATCGCCGGCCGCTTCAAACCGGCCTTCGGGCGAACCAGGCGATCGGCCGAGGAAACAGAACGGGCCGCCGAAGCGGGGCCGGAGGTCGCCGAGGGAAAGGACGAGAGCACCCTTGCGGCCGAGCCCGAGTCCAGGCCGCGTGCCCGCCCCTCCCCCCCGGAGGCCGCGCCGGCCGAAACCTTTTCCTCGGAGGACAATGGCGACGGGGCCGGTCCCGCTCCGGCGGCTCGGTCCTACGCGACGTTCGCGTCGCCCGTTTCCCCCGCGACATCCGCCCGACCGCAAGACGAGATCTTCGTCCCTCTGGAGGTTATCGAGGCGCTCCGCAATCTTGTCGACCCCCACCAGCGCCTTCGGCTGGCGGGACAATTGGCGGCAAGACAGATCCAGAACCATCCGGAGAAATACAGCGAGGCGGCGACGGATCCCGTCAAAGCCTGGGACGAGCTTCGGACCCGGATCCTGCGGAAGGTCTCCCCGTCCGTCCTCTGAAAGCCGGTTTCCACAGCGGCGGACCGGGGGCGCGGAACTACTCGGTCAACTGCGAAGTATCCGCTCCATCGAGTAGACTGAACGCGGCATGGTACGAGCCCCGAGTAGGATAGCTGGGTACCTGCTCCTGGGATTGCTCCTGACCTGGACTCCGGAGACGGTGGGCCGGGGCGAATCCATTCGGGACCGGGTCCAGCGGGTCGTCGACGGAGACACGGTCATACTGGATCGTCTTGGTCGGGCTCGGCTCATCGGAGTCGACGCGCCCGAGAGCGTCAAGCCGGATTATCCCGTCGAGCTCTTCGGACCCGAGGCTTCGGAGTTCACCCGTCGTCATCTGGACGGCCGGGAGGTCCGCGTCGAATTCGACCGCAAAAGGAAGGACGTTTACGGTCGTGCCCTTGTCTACCTGTTTCTCCCCGACGGCACGTTCTTCAATCGCGAGTTGGTCCGCCAGGGCTACGCTTACGCCTACACGGTGTTCCCCTTCCGCTATCACCGGGAGTTTCTGGAGGAGGAGGACTCCGCCCGTTCGGCGGGAAGAGGGATGTGGGGCTTCAAGGACGCAGCCCAGACGGCCCGATCCCTCCGGGGCAACGCGCGCAGCAGAGTGTACCACTCGGCGAACTGCGAGCACTACAACTGCCGCAACTGCACGGTGGAACTGCCGACCCGGATTGAAGCCGAGAGGCGGGGCTTCCGCCCCCACTGGAACTGTATCGGCAGCCGGTGACCCAGGTCGGCTGGAGGACATCTTCCTTGATCGGGTGGCCGAGGCCGTGGAGCGAAACCGAAGGCTGGGAACCGGGACACCCAATTGCGCCAAGGGCACGAAAGGCAGGAGCCAGATTCAAGGCTTATACGCCGAACGTCCAGGCATGCCTCGGGTCAAAGGTGAAACCCGAGTACCGACTCTTCGCCAGGTGTCGGATCGCCCAGAGATAGTACATATGGTAGCCGGGAGCACTCACCTGGGCGTGAGTCTGCTCGTCGGTTATGACCAGGAGATCGCCGTCCGAGATACGGAAAACGTCGTCGCCCAACTCCGCGTGGCCGTAGCCCTGGCTCGGTTCGAAGCGGTAATAGTAGATCTCGGGTTGCGCGTGAAAATGGGGCGGGTAGGAACTCCACTTTCCTGGAAAGTTCACGACCTCGCCCAACACAAGAAGGCTTTCTGGGGGACTGTTGTTGTCGTCGAACACGAGCCGCACGAGACGGTGGCACGTGTCGTCCAGGATCCCTTTTCCCCGATGCTCCTCCTGGATGTCCGCCGCGCCGAAAGTGCGCGAGGAAAAGCGCGCGGGGTTGGGCGTCCGGATGACAAAGACCTCCAGAGACGAGTCCCCAGTGTTGAGGAGTTCTATCGCGTCACCGGCGGCGCAGTGGCCGACCGTGGGCGGTGTGCGGATCCAGTCCCGCCGGGCGAACTCCAGACCGCGCCCTTTGCAGCGCATCTCTCCGGAGCCGGAGAAGACCAGGACCGCCGTCTCCTCCCCTTCCGAGCCGAAGGCAACCGGCTCACCAGGGTCGGCGCGATAGATCTGAAACGTCAGTCCCACCTCTGGCCTGGCCCTGCTGGAGATGAGTTCTGTCAAACCTCGATTCAGGGACGACGGCTTCGGACCATGGACAGTGTTTGGGACCATAATTCGGAATCCTTACGCCGCATTCTACCGGGACCTTGACTCGATCTCCACTCTCGTTCACCAGGACGATGTGGTCGCCGTCGAACCAACGCGGAAGGCTTGGACGACAACGTCTGGTGGACTGGATTCTCAAGTTACCGATCAGCTTAGACTTAGACGGATTTCACTGAGTTGGTCGCCACCGTGCCGGGGCCTCAAACCAATTCAGCTTGAACCGTGGGATCCGTGGTCTGGAAATGGACGGCCGACAACTGCCCACCGCTTTCGGCTGCGGCCGAAGGATCGCGCTCTGTTTCTTTCGTGGATCGATCCATGGGAACACACCGGCTCGATTTCGGGCTCGGCCGCCCGGTAGAATAGTTGCCAGCTTATGTCAGTCCGACGCTGAGGCTCCCGGACTGGAAACCGCTTGCGGTCGAGCCCCGAGTCGGCCATTGCTTGATGTGAGGGCGAATGAAGGCCTTCGAGCCCGACGAGTTCTTTCCCCCAGAGTTCTACTCCCGCATCACGGGTGTTCGAGTGGACCGGCCGGAAGTCATCATGGAGCAGGCCGCGCTGCGCCGTCGAAGAAAGACCCTGTCGCGCGACGGACGGCTGGTGGTGGTGGCGGCCGACCATCCGGGGCGCCTGGTGGTCAAAGCCGGAGGAGACCCCTGGGCCATGGCGGACCGGCGCCCCTACCTGGCCAGAATCCTTCGAGTGCTGACCCAACCCGGCATCGACGGCATCCTGGCCACACCGGACATTCTGGAGGAACTCCTCATCGTCGAGCACCTGCTCCGGGAGGATGGACTTCATCCCCTGCTCGACGACAAGGTCTTGATCGGGTCGATGAACCGGGGGGGGCTGGCTGGCGCCGCCTTCGAGATGCGGGACCGCTTCACGTCGTTCAGCGCTCGTCAATTGAAGAAGATGGGCCTGGATGGAGGAAAGATGCTGCTCCGGGTCGATCTGACCAGCGCCGACTGCGGCGCTACCCTTTGGGAATGCGCGCAGGCCCTGCGGGAACTGGAGGAACTCGACCTTCCGGCTTTTCTCGAGCCGCTTCCTGTGGAGTCGAGCGCGGGAGGATATTCCGTGAGGAAGACGGCCGAGGACCTGATTCCATTGATCTGCGCGGCAACGGCCCTTGGGGACTCCACACGTCTCCTTTGGCTCAAGATCCCCCGCGTCGAGGGGTTTCACCGGGTGTGTCGCGCCACCACCTGTCCGATCCTGATGCTGGGGGGGGAGGCGCGGGACAGGCCCGAGGGGGTCCTGGAGGATTTTGCCGCCGGACTACGGGCGGGAGACAACGTGCGCGGCGTTCTGGTGGGTCGAAACATCCTATTTCCGGGAGAATCGGATCCTGCCTCGATGGCGTCGGCAATCGGAGCGCTCGTGCACGAGGACGCCTCCCCGCGGCAGGCCCGGGAACTCCTTCGGGCGGCGGCGGCTCTCTCCCCTCTGGGAGAATAGGCGCGACTCTCGGGGCGGCGCGGGAACTCCCGGGCGGCGACCGTCCCATAGCGACGTTGGAGAAAGGAATCGACACGAATGACACCCGAGGACCTGCCTAATTACATCGATGGTCGGTGGCGGCCCTCTCTGGATGCCGAGAGCCTGGAGGTCAGGAATCCGGCTACCCAGGAGATCCTGGCGACGGTTCGCCTGTCGACGCCGGCCGACGTCGACGCCGCGGCGCGGGCGGCCGCCGAAGCTTTTCCGAACTGGCGAAAGACCCCGGTCACCGAACGCATCCAGTACCTCTTCAAACTCAAGACTCTTCTGGAGGAGAACCTCGAGGAGCTGGCCCGGGTGGTCACCAGCGAGTGCGGCAAGACGCTGGACGAGGCTCGGGGAGAAATTCGCCGCGGCATAGAGAATGTCGAGGTCGCCTGCGGCGCCCCGTTGTTGATGCAGGGCTACAACAGCGAGGACATCGCCCGGGGGATTGACGAAATCATGATCCGCCAGCCGCTGGGCGTTGTGGCGGCGATTACCCCCTTCAACTTTCCCGGCATGATTCCCCTCTGGTTCCTTCCCTACGCGATCGCCTGCGGCAACTCCTTCATCCTGAAGCCGAGCGAGAAGGTTCCCCTGACCGCTCGGCGGCTTGTTGAACTCGTCGAGTGCGCCGGTCTTCCCAAAGGTGTGGTGCAACTGGTCAACGGCGGCAAGGAGACCGTCGACGCGATCCTTGACCATCCTTCGATCCGATCGATCAGCTTCGTCGGATCCACCCCGGTGGCTCGCTACATCTATGCCAGGGCCTCCGGAGCTGGAAAGCGCGCCCAGTGCCAAGGGGGCGCCCGGAACCCCATCGTGGTGCTACCGGACGCCGACATGGAGGCGGCACAACGAATCGTGGCCGACTCGGCGTTCGGTTGTGCGGGTCAACGGTGCCTGGCCGGCTCCCTC
>CAYRCA010000154.1:0-8742 GCA_964422565.1 uncultured Acidobacteriota bacterium
CGGGCCGGGAGAAAGCCTCCCTCATCGAACGAGGGCCTTCGGGGCGGGAAGGGGGTCAGGTCCCGATCCGCGTGGACGGCCAGGTTGTGGCCGCGGCTCCGCGGGACGCAGCGGGCGTTCGGTCCCAGGCCGCGGAGGGAGGTGCGCGCCCCGCCGGTTCGTCGCTGTTCAACCAGGTGCTGGACCAAGTCGTAGCAAAGGCGAGGCTGGAAACGGCCGAAGGCCTGAGCCGGCTTACGGTTCAGTTGAAGCCCGAGTTCCTCGGCAGGATGCAGATCCAGACGGATCTGAGTCGAAGCGAAGGACTTCACGCCGTGATTCGGGTTGAGAATCCGGCGGTCAGGAAGGCGGTCGAGGCAAGTCTACCCTCGCTGCTCGAGAAACTGGCCGAGGCGGGCTTGAAGGTGGAGTCGGCGGAGGTCACGGACCTGTCCGCTGGGAACGAGCGGTGGACCGACCGGAAGGGCGAAAATGCAAGCCTCCGCGGTGGGAAACGGAATACGCCCACGCCGCCGGATGAAGTTCGAGACGACCTCCCGCCCGACGACGAGCCCGGGGATGGAACGATCAGTTATTTTGCCTGAAGTTGGAGGATGGAGATGGAGACGGGAAATATTGGTTCGGTTTGGAACGAGGTTGTGACGGAGAGCGAGACCCGCACCGGAGGTTCGTTGGGAAAGGACGACTTTCTGAAGCTGCTGGTGGCTCAATTGAGCCACCAGGATCCGCTGAATCCTCAGGACGGGTCCGAGTTCGTCGCCCAATTGACCCAGTTCAGCTCTTTGGAGCAGCTCATCTCGATCCGGGATGCGGTGGAATTCAACGCGAGAATCTTCGCCGATTGGATGGGCCCGGTCCGAGAACCGGACGGGCTGGAATGACGGAGGCGGGACGTCCGATGGGACGATCGGTAGCCGAGAGTGGCATCTTTTGAGTTTCTCTATTGAGAGGAGGTAGACAGCAATGGGTGGAACATTCTTTGTCGGGCTCACAGGCCTCAATTCGAGTGCCCTGGGCATTAGAAACGTGGGCAACAATCTCGCAAACAGCAACACGATCGGCTATAAGGCCACCAACCTCTTTTTCGAGGAGTTGAGGGCGGCGACGACGTCCGGCGCCGAGGCGGGCCAGGGTGTCATGCCGACGACAACGCAGCAGGTGTGGACGCAGGGGAACGTGCAGCAGTCGCAACTGGCCACCGACATGGCGATCCGCGGCGCCGGATTCTTCGTGATCGGCGACGGGATCAGCGGCGAGTTCTACAGCCGGGCCGGGAACTTCTTCCTCGATGCGGACGGTAAGCTCGTGACGTCGGACGGATTGTACGTGATGGGCTATCCCGTCAACGCGACGACCGGCGAAATCAACACGAACACCAACCTGGTTCCCCTCGATCTCAAGCCGGGCAAGGTGCTTCCCGCCGTGGCCACCACGAGTCTACGCTTTACAACGAATCTCAATGCGGAAGCCGTCGCCGGGGAGAGTTTCTCCACCACGGTGATAATCTTCGACACCTTGGGCGTGGGGCACCCCGTGACAGCTACTTTTACGAAGACCGATACGCAGGGTGAATGGAACTACCAGATGGCGGTTGCCGACGACAGCGCGGTGGGAGGCGACGGGCTTCTCGGAGAAGGTCTGATCACCTTCGGTCCGGACGGACGGCTCCAGACGCCCGCCGCCGATATAGAGGAGATCACTTTCGAACCCGCCTCGGGAGCGGAGACGGTGATCCTCAGCTGGGACTTGTGGGACGACCTGGATCCCGGCAAGAGTCACCTGACACAGTTCCGTCTGCCCAGCTCGACATCCCAGAGCTATCAGAACGGAAAGGGTGCCGGGACGTTGTCTGAGTTGATCGTTAGAGGCGACGGCATCATCGAGGGGATCTTCAGCAACGGGGAAACGGCGCCTCTCGGTCAGATCGGGATGGCGCTCTTCACCAGTCCCCAGAACCTGGTGCGATCGGGCAGCAACCTGTACGCCCGGACCACCCAGTCGGGGGAACCCACCATCGGTACGCCCGGGACCGGGGGGCGGGGCAACATCCAGGGGAACGCCCTGGAGCTCTCGAATGTCGACATCGCGGAGGAGTTCATTAAGCTGATCCTCTATCAAAGGGCCTATCAGGCCAACTCCAGGGTGATCACCACAGCCGATCAGATCACCCAGCAGGCGATTCAGATGAAGCAGTAGAAGATTAGGGACCAGAGGGGAAGGGTGGCCCCCCTGGTCCCGTCCGACCCGCCCGAGAGCCGACGTCAACAATTTGTCGGTTCCGACTCGGTTGTTGACGTTGTTTCCGACCGGACTCCTCCCCCGAATCCATCGGGGGAACTTCTAAGTCCCAATCCAACAAACATTTAGAAAGTAGATTCGGCGATGGCACGGCGCTTGCTTCACTGCCGCGCGGGAGGAAGGAATGCCGGAACAAGACCTGGTTGGACAGGCGGAAAGAGAACAGCCCGCGAAGAATCGCCGGTGGATCCTGATTGTCGTCGGGGTCGTGGTTCTGCTGGTCGTGGTCGTCGCCGCCTCCTGGGCGACCGGAATCCTCGACGGTCTGGGGGCGGACGCCGACACCCGCAAGGAAGCGCCAAGGACCGTCAATCAGGTGATCGCCTTCGAACCGGTGGTGGTCAACCTCACATCCCCCGGAAGGATGAACTACGCCCGGATCGGCGTTTCCCTGGGTGTCCACAATCCATCCCCGGGCCAGCCGGTAATGGACGAGGACCTGGTTGTCCCGAAGGTCAGAGACCGGCTGCTGAGTCTCGTGGGCGGGATGGATTCCCGCCAGTTGCTCCAGACGGAGACCAAGGAAGAGATCAAGAGGGAAGTGTTGAGCTTCGCCAATGAAATGATCGGCGGCGGACCCGCCCAAGTCATCGAGGTTTACTTCACCGATTTCATTATCCAGTGAGGGGATATGGCCAGAATCACTATTTCCGAGAAGGAGGTTGAGCATCTCCTTCGGGAGAATGTGGGCGAGTTGGAGCCCTTTCTCGACATCGACTACGCCGTCGAGGTTCAGCTCGGCTCCCGACATTTGACGGTGGGTGAGTTGATCGACCTCAAGTGCGGCGACCTGGTCACACTGGAGCGCCCCTCGTCAAGTTATGTGGACCTGCTCATCGGGGGCGCCCGGATCGCGAAGGCCGAGGTCCTGACGCGAAAGAAGGGGAGTGTGGCCCGAATCGTGCGGTTCGGGTGAGGCGTTCATGGATGTAATACAGACCATCTCCGGTATAGCGCTCGTCTTCGGCTTGCTGGCTTTCTTCTACTGGGGGGCCCATCGGCTGAACGGCCAAGGTCGCCTGGGAGGGCAAAAGGGCCGAATCCATGTCGTTGAGAGGCTTTCACTGGGAGACAAGAAGTCCCTGCTTCTGGTGCGCGTGGGGGGGGAGACGATCCTGATCGGTGCCACACCAAACGGCATCTCGGTCCTCACCTCGGTCGATCCCGAGCCCCGGGAGGAGGAGGTCGAGGAAGAGGAGGGTGGATCGCCGGCCGGCCGTGGCCTCCCCCGCTTCAAGAACCTGCTGGAGATACTGCGATGAGGAGCCTTGGCCCGCTTCTCCCGACGGTCATCCTTTCCCTCCTGGTGGTCGGGATGAGCGCGGCGCCGGCGACGGCCCAGGGAGTCGAGCCCGGGGCGATTCACATTTCCTTGGGTTCCGGAGACGAAGCGGGTTTCTCCCTACCCATTCGAATCCTGATTTTCCTGACCCTCCTGGCTTTCATTCCGGCCCTGCTCATCTCCATGACCTCGTTCGTGCGGATCATCATCGTCATGCACTTTCTTCGGCAGGCCCTGGGGACTCAGCAGGCGCCCAACAACCAGGTGCTTATCGGGCTAGCCATGTTTCTGACGCTGTTTGTCATGGGTCCCGTGTGGGACCGGGTCTACGAGGAGTCGTTGATTCCGTACCAGGCGGGAGAGTTGACCGAGTTGGACGCCCTGGCAAAGGCGGAGACTCCCCTGCGGGAGTTCATGCTGCGGCAGGTCCGGGAGGATGATCTGGCGCTCTTTGTGAGGATCGGCAAGCTGCCCCGACCGAAGAGCCGGGAGGAGCTGCCCCTTCGGGTGATCGTTCCGGCATTCATGATTTCGGAGCTGAGGACCGCGTTTCATATCGGCTTCGTCCTTTTCCTGCCGTTTCTGGTAATCGACATGGTGATCAGCGCGGTTCTCCTGTCGATGGGCATGATGATGCTTCCGCCGATCATGATCTCCACGCCCTTCAAGCTTCTACTTTTCATCCTTGTCGACGGATGGGGGCTCGTGGTCGGTTCGCTCGTCGAGAGCTTTCGAACCTGAGGACGCCATGACCGAACAGGCATTGATTCAGTTGGTTCGCGACACCGTGTTCCTGGTTTTCGTCACCGCGGCGCCCTTGCTCGGGGCCGCCCTGGTGATCGGCCTCTCCATCAGCATCTTCCAGGTGGTCACCTCCATCCAGGACATCACGCTGACCTTCATTCCGAAGATGGCCGGGGTGTGCCTGCTGACTCTCTTCCTTCTCCCCTGGATCGTCGATCTGGTCAGCAATTTCACCATCCGGTTGCTAAGCCAGTTTGCCGTCTATACCCAGTGACACATGCCTACCTATGAGCTTCACCTCGGTGGACTGGCCTACTTCGTGCTGACCCTTGGTCGGGTCGGCGGGCTGCTGAGCTTCGCGCCCTTCTTTGGAGGAGGCGTGGTCGCTCTGAAGCTGCGGATCGCTCTGACACTGTTGTTGAGCTGGGTCCTCTTTCCGGTGGTGGGCGATTCTCTGGGAGGAGTTCCCACCGAGATCGTTCCCTTCGCATTGCTCCTGGCCCGGGAAGTCCTCATCGGAATCCTCTTCGGCCTGGTGGCGAGGCTCGTCCTGGCGTCGCTGGAGGTGGCCGGGTACATGATCGGCTTCCAGATGGGATACGCGTCGATGCAGCTCTTCGATCCTCAGAGCCAGGTGCAGATTCCCTTCATGTCGGTGTTTTTGAACCTGATCGGAATGATGGTGTTTCTGTCGATCGGGGCGCATCACTGGTTGATTCAGACCGTTGCGGACAGCTACCAGTTGGCGCCGTATGGAAATCCGGTCGGAGGCCCGGTGGTCCGGCAACTGATTCAGTCGTCGACCGGCCTCTTTGCGTTGGGGCTGAAACTGGCCGCCCCCGTCGTAGTCGTTCTCGTCGTGGTCACCGTCCTGCTGGGGATTCTGGGCCGCGCGGCACCCCAGATTCATATTCTCATTGTGGGTCTACCGGCCAAGATCCTTATCGGCTTCATTCTGTTGACGGCCACGGTGAACAGCCTGATCCCTTCCATGGGTCGGCACTTCGCAACAATCCGGTCGGAACTGGTCTCGTATCAGGCCCTGATCCGGAGATGAGATGGCCGGCAAGTCGGAACGCACCGAGAAGGCGACCCCGAAGCGGCGGCGTGACGCCCGCCGCAAGGGACAGGTCCCTCGCAGCCGGGAACTGGCCTTTGCAGTCAGCTTTCTCGCGGTGGTGGTGTTTCTCGGCTTCTCCGGCGCCAGGATCCTGACCACCCTGCAGGAACCCTTTAAAGTTTTCCTGGGCACTCGTCTGCTCACCGAAGTCAACGAGGCGAACGTTCAGGGGCTGTTCTTCGCCGTCGGCTGGAGCATTCTCACTCTGGCCGCTCCACTCGTCCTGTTGACGGCTCTCTTTTCTCTCGGCACGCTGGTGGCGCAGGGCGGCGTCATCTTCGCATCGGAGGCCTTCAAGCCCAAGCCGCAGAAGCTGAATCCCGTCAATAACGTCAAGAAGATCTTCTCTAAGAACGGCCTCGTCCAGCTGATCAAATCGGTTCTCCTGGTGTCGGTGATCACCTACCTGAGTGTGAACGTGATTCGGGGACATATCGACGACTTCCAGCGGATGGCGGCCATGGATGTCCGCGCCATTCTCCGGCTTTCGGGCGAAATCCTGTTCGAGGTCGGCCTCATGGCGGCTCTGGCGCTGCTCGTCCTGGCCCTGATCGACTTCCTCTTCCAGCGGTATTCCTTCGAGGAGAAGCTGAAGATGACGAAACAGGAGGTGAGGGACGAGCACAAGGATCTCGAAGGCGATCCGCGGGTGAAGGCGAGGATCCGGAGGATTCAGCTCGACCTGGCGCGCCGGAGAATGATGGCCGCGGTCAAGGAGGCGGACGTCGTCGTTGCCAACCCGACCCACTTCGCCGTGGCTCTGAAGTTCGACATGGATAGCATGGCCGCGCCCCAGGTAACGGCCAAGGGGCAGGATTACCTGGCGCTTCGAATCCGACGTGAGGCCGAGGAGAACCGCGTTCCCGTCATCGAAGATGTGGAGCTCGCCCGGACTCTTTATCGGACGGTGGAGATCGGCGACGAGGTGCCCGTGGAGCTCTACCGGGCCGTGGCCCAGATCCTCGCCCACGTCTACAAGCTCAGGAAGCTGACCTATCGCTGATCCGGGGAATGGCACGCTGCTTGCATTTCAAGAGTCTTGGAACCGAATGAGGGACGAACACCGGTCGGAAAAGGTGACATGCGGGCAAACGCTCCGAAACTGACCATCGGAAATATGGTGATGACCAAGGGCGGCGACCTTGCGATTGGGATCGCCGTCATCTCCATCGTCGCCGTCATGCTCATCCCGCTGCCCCCGGTGGTGCTCGATTTCCTGATCGCCATTAATGTGACGGCGGCTGTCATTCTTTTGCTGCTGTCGCTCTATGTAACCGAGCCGATCGCCTTTTCCGTCTTCCCCACCGTGCTTTTGATGATGACCCTCTATCGCCTGTCTCTGAACGTGGCCAGCACTCGCCTGATCCTGCTGGACGGCAACCAGGGATCGGCGGCGGCGGGACGGGTGATCGAGTCCTTCGGCCAGTTCGTGGTGGGCGGCAACTACGTGGTGGGTTTTGTGGTCTTCCTCGTCCTTATCGCCATCCAGTACATCGTCGTCAATCACGGCGCCGTGAGGACCTCGGAAGTGACCGCCCGCTTCACCCTGGACGCGCTCCCCGGCAAGCAGATGAGCATCGACGCCGATCTCAACGCCGGGTTGATCGACGAGAACGACGCCCGCGATCGCCGCAAGCGCATCTCCCAGGAGGCGGAGTTCTACGGCGCCATGGACGGCGCGGTCCGGTTCACCCAACGGGACGCGGTGGCCAGCATCATCATCGTTGCGATCAACATCATCGCCGGCTTCCTAATCGGTGTGATCAACCACGGCATGCCCCTGATGGATGCCCTGCGAACCTTTACGATTCTGACCATCGGCGACGGCCTGGTGACGGCGATCCCGGCCCTGCTGGTCTCGGTCACAGGCGGGGTCATGACCACCCGGGCCGCCTCCGAATCGGACCTGGGGACATCCATCACCGCGCAGATTTTCAGGGATCCCCGCCCCCTCGGGCTGGGTGCCGCCGTCCTGATGCTGATCGCCCTTGTCCCCGGACTCCCCTTCCTGGCCTTCTTCGTCCTCGCCGTGGTGACGGGATCCATCTCCTGGAAGTTGGTGCGGCGCAACAAGGCCGCCGCCGAGTTGGTCGAGGAGACGGCTCTGAGGGAGGCCACTCCCATCGAGGAGAGAGTCGAGCGCCTACTTCGAGTCGACCCTCTCGGCCTCGAACTGGGTTACCAGTTGATCCACCTGGTTGAGAACAAGCCCGGGGGCGATTTCCTGTCCCATGTCAAGTCGATCCGTCGGCAGCTGGCCACCGAGCTGGGCGTCGTCGTGCCGCCGATCCATATCACCGACAACCTGCAGCTCAAACCCAAGGGATACCGATTCCTGTTGAAGGGTGTCGAGGTTGCCCGCGGCGAGCTGATGCCGGGATACCTTATGGCGATCCATCCCGGGTCTCCGGCCGAGAGGGTCGAGGGCCTGGTCACGCGTGAGCCGGCGTTTCAGCTCGAGGCCCTCTGGATTCTCCCGGAGCTTCGGGAGAAGGCCCAACTGGCGGGCTATACGGTGGTGGAAAACACCACCGTCATGTCCACCCACCTGACCGAGACACTCAAGAGCGTCATGCACGAACTGCTCAGCCGACAGGAGGTGAAGAGCCTGATCGACACGGTCAACGAGACCCACCCCAAGGTGGTCGAGGAGCTCATCCCTTCGGTCATGAGCGTCGGTGAGGTGCAGAAGGTTCTGCAGAATCTGCTGCGCGAACGGGTGTCCATTCGCGACATGGTGACCATCCTCGAGACGCTGGCCGACTTCGCCCCTCGAACCAAGAACACGGCTCTCTTGACCGAATATGTGCGGCAGGCTCTGGGGAGGTCGATCTGCCAGTCATTTGTATCCGAAAAGGGCGAGATACGGGTGATCACCTTCTCGCGTGAGTTGGAGAGCGCTTTCTCCGGCGCGGTCACGGTAACCGAGTTGGACAATTATCTTTCGCTGGATCCCGGTCAGGCGCGGACCATTCTGGGCAAGATCCAGACGTTCGTTGCCGAAAAGACTTTCGACGGCTACCCCATACTGCTGGTTCCCAGCCATATCCGTATCCACGTCCGGCGGTTTGTCGAGCATGTGGTGGGCAATCTGGTCGTCCTCTCGCATAACGAAATTCCGCCCCAGGTGAAGCTCGTCAGTTTAGGAGAGATCGCATGATGAGAATCAAGACGTACACCTCCGCGTCCGTTCCCGAGGCCCTGACCCGGATTAAGAGGGAGTTGGGCCCGGGGGCGGTCATTCTGAGGACCAACCGCACCGTCAAGAAAAGGCTTCTCGGATTGTTGCCCACCCTGG